>QILX01000051.1 GCA_003232175.1 Hyphomicrobiales bacterium
TCGCCACTTTGAAAATATTTAAACGCGGTATCTTTTCCCTCGTAAGACCGCACATAGACCGTGACCCGGCGCCCGGAGCTGTCCTCATACATGAATTGCGCCGCCGGACTTCCGGTTTCCTCCAACAAACGGCCGCCGATGAGTTGATAGCCCAGAGAGGCGAGGCGAGGGGCTTTAAGCGGATTTCCGAGGCGTTTGGACAACCAGGTGACCAGATGCTCTTCGCGGTTGGCCTCGACTTCGACAGGATGCAAAACTTCCGACGAATAAACAAAATGCGCCCCAACAGCCCGTTCGACAAAACTGGGAACCGCTATGACAAAAGGCGCGTCCTGCTGATCCCGCAAGACCCAGCCCCCCAGCCCTCCAGCTATCAATAGCGCAAGCGCAGCTGCCATCCGCACCCAGATCAGGTGTTGCCGTGGTGCCTTCGGTGCCTCGAGCGCAGCAAGCAGTCGTGCCGGGACAGGCGCAACCATCACATCGTGATGCAGGCGGCTCAGCTCGGAATTCAACTGAACGTAGGCATCCACACGGGCGGCATCGTCTGGATGGCTGGCCAGCCATGCTTCAAGTTTTGATCGGTCGGCCGCATTAAGTTCGCCATCGACAAAAGCGCTGATCTGCTCATCGGTGATGGTATCCGGTGGGTTCATTTTACCCTCCTCAGGGGTGATTTTCCGCCCCTGGTTCCTGTATCAATAAGCGTTCTTAGTCTTTCGCGGCCACGGGACAGCCTCGACATGATCGTGCCGGTCGGAACATCAAGAATTTCAGCGGCTTCTTTGTAATTCATGCCCTCCATACCAATCAGCAGGAGCACTTCGCGGTGCTTGAGGGGAAGTTGGTCAAGGGCGGATTCCAATTCCACAAGACGCAGTCTCTGGCCCTGGGCCGGAGGGGTCGCCACCACCGGCTCTGCGTTACCGTCAAACGAAACTTCGCTCGGACGGCGGGCGGCGGCGCGAATTTGATTGAGGTGTAAATTGCGAAGGATGGTGAAAAGCCAAGCCCTGATATTGGAATTTTCACGCCATTTGTCCAAGTTTATCAGGGCGCGTTCCAGGCAATCCTGAACCAGGTCGTCGGCAAGGTCTGGGCTTGCCGACAGGCCACGAGCAAATCGGCGCAGACGGGGAATTTCATCGGTTATGGCTTGGGTTATGTCCATCTGAGCCTTGCCGAACCGGATAAGGGGCGGGGAAGTATTTTGGTTTTCCCGCCCCGTTATCGTAAATTCAGTTTCGGATAATCGGCTTATATCATGTTCTCGCCCTTGGCCATGAGCATCATATGTTTGGCCGCGGTATTCAATCCGCCCTCGTTTTCAGACCAGGATATTTTGCCATTCCCATCAGCGTCGGCGCCGGCGAGCAGCTGATCGGCCAATATAAGCAGTTTGCCACCGTGCTCAGCGGCGTCACTGGCGGTGCTGGCACCAAGTATTTTCTTGCCAACAGCGAGGATCTGGTTGGCCCGCGAAACCGTATTTTGCGCCGAGGTCGCAACGTGGGTCGCATGGGTGCGAACATTTTTTGATGCATCTTCTGTCTTGGCGGCAATATTGATGTGTTTTATCGCCCCGTTGGCAGCATTGATGACGCCATAGCCCAGCCCCGGTCCCTTGGCTTCCATGGCAGGGTCAAGCGCGTTGAATACATGGCGGGTATGCAATTTCATCCACGCAAGATCACCGGGTTTTTGCATCACCAGATTGGCATGTTTTACGGCTGTTTCCGCTTCGGCAACTGCCGTTGGCAAAAAGCCCATGCCGTTTGGCGCATCTTTCCACGCCGTCATGACGTGCCCCATATGGGCATGTGACATTTTGCTCGCGGCGTCGGCCTCTTGTGTCGTGACAGCTTGTGCTCCAGCGGCCAATAATGCAGCTATTGTCAATCCTGCAAGAACGCGCATGGGGTATCCTCCCTTGATGATTTTGATCCTGATGCCGGGACGAGACGCCCCTTCATAAGAGGTAAACACCGCTGCGCACGGTTTATTCCATTCCAGCTGAAAACTTTGGATGCAGATTGTAGAAATTTCGTCCCGTCTGCCGCCAATCTGAACGGGAACGAGCTTTAATTCCCGGAGCGGAAATATCAGCGTCAGCCGCTCTGGGTCAAAGACAGCAGATTATCGTCCGGGTCCTTGAACCAGGCGATTTTGGCACCCGACGGCGAAGCCCAGACGCCTTTTGAATTTTGTTCAAGTCCGGCAAAACGTTCGAATACGACACCGGCAAGATCAAGTTCGGCCACGGTGTTTTCAATGGAAACAACAGACCAACCCAAGGCGGTGAAGGGCTGGGGGGTAAATGTTTGGACCTTCTGTATGCGCAGATCAGCAAATTCTGCATCAAATACAATGGCGAAATCGTCCTCGTGGGTGCGCTTCAGGCCAAGCCGGTTTTGGTAAAATTCACAAGACCGGGCGGCATCTGTTGTGGCCAGAAATACAACCAAAGATGTGCCGGCCAGCATGTCTATTCCCCGACCAAAGGGCTGATCCCGCCCTGTGATTTCCCGAGCGTGCCTTAACCGCGAAAAACCAAACCGGTAATAAGGCCCAAAATGCCCCATGTCGCGTAACTTAAGGACGCCCAGATCAACAGCAGCAAAGGAAGATTGCGCGCCGTTATCACCGGATGGGAGGCGTTTTCGATCCTGATGCGCTCCGGGGCGCGGCGCTCTTTACCGCTGATCAGAACGACAAAATAGCCAAACATCGAAAACCTTATGTCAGCGGGACGGTCCGCGGTGTCGGTCTTCCGAATGGCATTGGCGATTGCCAGTTTCTGGTCATTGGACAGGGACGCTGCGATATCTGCATCCATGCCGGTCCAGAACCAGCCAAATTCGTCTTGTGTCGTTTCTTTGCCCATGGCTAAGCATCCTTAACGCGTGCCTCGAACACATCGTGCCCGCAAAACTTTAAGTAAAACTGACCATCGGCAATATTTTTTGCCGTCGTCATTGACCATAGGCTATCCCTGCAACCGGATTTTGAGCCAACGGAAAAGGCGGCCATCGACCAGCGCCAGCCCGGCCAGGATAAGCGCCAGCCCGGCAATGTGTCGCGGCTCCAGGACCTCGCTGCGAAAAGCGACACCAAGAAAAATGGCGCTTACCGGAACCATGAAAGTTACCAGCGAGGCATTGGTCGGCCCGGCGCTCTGCAAAACGCTGAAATAAAGAAAATAGGCCATTGCCGAGGCCAGGATCGCCAGACCGGCAATGGCGGCAAAGGTCGAAGGTGGGGGCAGGGGCTGGAATGGGGTCTCAAAGGCAAATGCCAACGGCACCATGATAAGCGCTGCGGCGGCCAGCATGCCGGTCGCCAG
>QILX01000105.1 GCA_003232175.1 Hyphomicrobiales bacterium
CCTCCGGCGCCGTTGATGGCCCTGACGTTGCCACGTGGTCGAGCAATGGCATCAGGACCTTGAATGCGGTACCACGACCCGTTGACTGGCATTCGATGATGCCGCCATGGTCACGCACGATCTTGGCCACCAGGGCCAGCCCCAGCCCTGAACCATTGGCCTTGGTCGTCACGAACGGTTCAAACAGATGCGGCTCCAGATCAGCCGGCACACCGGGCCCGTTGTCGGCGACAATGAACTCCAGCGGCAGATTGACCCGGGTCGGGCTGCCCGGCACAGCAAGCCGCATGCCGGGCCGATATGCCGACTTCAATGATATAACGCCGCCGGATTTCGAAGTGGAAGCCAAAGCTTCGGCAGCGTTTTTCACCAGATTCAAAAACGCCTGGATGAGCCGGTCCTGATCTCCGAACACCGGTGGCAGGGAAGGATCGTAGTCGGTCTGGAATTTTAACTCACTTGCAAATCCACTTGCCGCAAGCCGCTCGACCCGGTCCAGCACCGCATGCATGTTGACCGGCTGACCCAGAAGCGGGCTGGCATCGGAAAACACCTCCCAGTGGTCGATCATGCGGCATATCCGGTCGGTTTCATCGCAAATGAGCTGGGTGAGAACCCGATCGTCGGGATTTGCATCCTGACCCAGAAGCTGCGCCGCGCCGCGAATGCCCGAAAGCGGATTTTTCAGCTCATGCCCAAGCATCGAGGCCAGGCCGGAGACCGAGCGGGCAGCACTGCGGTGGCTGAGCTGCCGGTCGATTTTCTCCGCCATGGCGCGTTCAAATATCAGCACACCAAGACTACCCGGCAGCGCTGGTTTTGCGCCCTCCTCGACAATCGGTGCGACATGTAAATCCACAAGACGGGGTTCGGGCCGAGCCGGGGTTTGCAGGATGACGGCATATTCATTGGCCGGGGTGCCGCGCTTGCGAACCTGATCCACCAGGCTCAACAGGGGGCTGTCGAAGGGCACAAGGTCGGTGAGCTGTCGCTGTGTCATGGCTTTGCGGCCAAGGTGAAAAAACTGTTCCGTGGCGGTGTTGGCCTCGATGATCCGGTTATCGGTGGCAACAGCGAATAGCGGATGCTCGATTGCGTGGGTCAGGGCCTCTGCCATCGGTCCGAAACCGGCCTTGAGTTTTGCGCCTGCCTCGCTTTGCACCGAAGTCACGCCGCCTCAGCTGCGTTGTGGGCTGCATTGCCGAACCGGGCTATGGCGGCCCTGACCGCGTTGGCATCATCGTTCTGGCAAAATTCGGCCCGCCATGTCCGGGCAACGGAGGGCTCCAGCCCGGCCCGTTCGACATACCAGCCCAGATGTTTGCGCGCGGCGCGCAGGCCAAGGGCAATACCGTAGTGGGACAGAATGTTTTCGTAGTGCTCCGCCATCAGGTCGGCAAGCCGGGGCCCGCGCGGTCCGGTGTCGCGCTGACCGCTGTCGATAAACCGCGCCACGGCGCCGGGAAACCATGGACGGCCCTGGCTCCCGCGCCCGATCATCAGCCCGTCGGCACCTGATGCGCCAAGAATCCCGGTGGCATCATCGAAGGTTTCCACGTCGCCATTGGCGATCACCGGAATTGACACCGCGGCCTTCACGTGGGCGATGAACGACCAGTCGGATTTGCCTTTGTAAAACTGCGCCCTTGTCCGCCCGTGGACGGTAATCATGGCGATGCCTTCAGCTTCGAGTGCCCTTGCCAGCACTGGCGCGTTGCGGTTTTGGTCATTCCATCCGGTGCGCATCTTCACCGTGACCGGCACGCAAACCGCACCGCGTACCGCCGCGACAATTCCCAGGGCCCGATTGGGCTCGCGCATCAGGGCCGAGCCGGAAAGACCGCCGGTGACCTTTTTTGCCGGGCAACCCATATTGATATCGATAATATCGGCCCCAAGGTCTTCAGCGATGCGGGCCGCGTGGGCCATCAACTGGGGCTCGCGGCCGGCAAGCTGAACCACGAAGGGGCTGATATCGCCCCGGCCAAGGGTTCTTCGTAAAGTATCGGGGCGGCCGTTGGCGAGGTCGTGGCCGGCGACCATTTCGGAGACCACCATGGAGGCGCCAAACCTGTGGGCCAGGCGGCGAAAGGGCGCATCGGTAATGCCGGACATCGGCGCCAGCACCACCCTGCCCTTTAGCTTGACGCCGCCTATATTAATGGTGTCCACCTGATAAACTCGTTTCCGGGTGAGCCGGCACTGGTTGTGCCTGATAATTGTGCAAAAAAAATGTTGCACGTCAGTTGGGCAAACTAGACATTTGAGCCAGGCCTAGCAAGGGCATAACGATAGCCGTTGACCAATATGATGAACCCGGACATGGACGATGAAATTGAGGGGCTGGCAATGCAAACCCTTCGGATCGCCTCAAACCACGGACTAAAACTGGCGACAGCTGAATCCTGCACCGGCGGTTTGGTCATCGCCGCCCTCACCGGCATCGCAGGTTCATCGTCGGTCGTTGACCGGGGATTTGTCACCTATTCCAATGCCGCGAAAATCAAGATGCTCGATGTGCCCGCGGCGCTGATCGAACGCCATGGCGCCGTCAGTGAAGCAGTGGCCCGGGCCATGGCCACCGGCGCCTTGAAAAAATCCGGTACCGATCTTGCCATCGCGGTCACCGGGATAGCGGGGCCCGGCGGCGGTACGGCGGAAAAACCTGTTGGGCTGGTGCATTTTGCCTGCGCTGACGGTGCCGGAGCGGTTCGCCATATTGTTGAACACTATGGTGACCGGGGCCGCGCCGCCGTCCGCCGCCTTGCCGTCATTGAGGCATTGAGATTGCTGCTGGACGGTGTTGAATCAGTAAGCGGTGCGTCAAAATGATCTTCAAACGCCGGTCAACGGAACAGCGCCCGCCGCCAGCCCGGCTGCCACCAGGGCGGCGTCTTTATGCCATTGGCGATATTCACGGTACCCTGGATTTGCTCAATGACATCTTGATCCGCATTGAAAACGATCTTGTGGCCAGGCCGCCGGCAGGCTCAGTCGGGGTGATCGGTCTTGGCGATTATGTTGATCGCGGGCCGTCCTCGGCCGGGGTTCTGGCCCGGCTGGCCGCATTTGAGCCTGACCGAATTGATGTTATTTTCCTCAAAGGCAACCATGAGCAGATGTTGCAGCATTTCCTCGACGATCCGGTGGCGGCCTGGCCCGGCTGGTCAAATTGCGGTGGCGGGCAGACGTTACGATCCTATGGTGTCGAGCCGCCGGATTTCAGGGCCGATGCGATGGCTTTGCAAGCGGCGGCGGCAAGATTGGCTGAAGTCCTGCCCGATGAGGTATTGCCATGGTTGAGGTCCCTCAGGCTTAGCCATTGCGAGGGCGATTATCTT
>QILX01000233.1 GCA_003232175.1 Hyphomicrobiales bacterium
GCTTCAGATGCGGATCAAGCCGATTTTGGAGCTGCTCGGCCTTGACGGCCTTGCTGAGCGTTACCCCGCCGACCTTTCCGGCGGACAGCAGCAACGGGTCTCCATCGCCCGCGCCCTGGTCTACGAGCCCGGCATGCTGCTGCTTGATGAACCTCTGGCCAATCTGGACGCCAAATTGCGGGTGCAGATGCGCGAGGAAATCCGCCGGACCCAGAAAGAACTCGGGATCATGTCGATTTACGTCACCCATGATCAGGAAGAGGCGATGTCGGTGTCTGACCGCCTGGCGGTGTTCGACGAGGGCCGGCTGGTGCAACTGGGCAAACCTCAGGAAATTTACCTCGAACCCAACTCGCTTTTTGTCGCCGACTTCATCGGCAAGGCCAATTTTTTCCCCGCTAAAATTTTGGCGCGCGACAAAAGCGGAGCCAGTATCGAACTTGGTCACGGCGGAAAACTTCAGCCCCAAAGAGTGTGCCAACTGCCCGGCCACGAAGCCGGCGTTCTTAAGAAAAAAACCGTCGGACGGGCGATGATCCGGCCTGAGCGCATCACGCTGTCAAAGCCAAAAAAGGGCACAATCCCGTGCACCATCAGCCGGGCCCAGTTCCTGGGGACCTTTGTCCGTTATGTCGCCCACAGCCCCCATGCCATCGGGGACATAATTGTCGATGCTCCCAATATGATCGATGGCATCGGCGAAGGCTCAAAAGCCGGCCTGACCCTTGGGGCCGAATTTACCACCCTTTTTTACAGCCGGTAGCGGATCATGAACCAGGCAAAAATGGTTATGAAGCTCAAACGCATCGATTGGCTGCCTTACGTCATGGGCGGCCTGACGATCTTTATTCTGATCGCCTTTTTGGTCTATCCCATCGGCAAAACCCTGCTCTTCAGTTTCATTCCCAATGAAAAGCCGCTGGCGATGGAGAATTTCTCGCTGGTGAATTTTGAGCGCTTTTTCAGCGCTGCCAGCTACCAGAACGCCTTTCGTAACTCGATTTTTATCAGCCTGGTCACCACCGTGATCGCCGTACTGATCGCCCTTCCCGCCGCCTTTGCCGTCGCCCGGGTGTCCATGCCGTATCGCGGCGCCATCATCGCGCTCTCGGTGATCCCGCTGATCTCCCCGCCCTTCATCGGCGCCTATTCCTGGGTCATGCTGCTGGGCCGCAGCGGCATTTTCACCCATTACCTGCAAAGCTGGTTCGGTATCGAACTGCCGTCGATCTATGGGCCCTTCGGCATCATTCTGGCGCTGAGCCTAAGCTATTTCCCTTATGTGTTCCTGATCGTGCAAGGGGCGCTGGCGGCGTCCGATCCTTATATCGAGGAAAGCGCCGAAGTCATGGGCGCCTCGCGCTGGCGCATCTTGCGCACCATCACCTTTCCCCTGGTCATGCCCGCGGTTTCCGCCGGCGCCATCATCGTCTTCATCAAGGCCCTGGGCAATTTTGGCGTACCGGCGATTTTGGGGGGCGAATTCTACGTTCTACCGACCTTGATCTATTTTCAGATCCATGGGTTTTTCAATCTCAACGGCGCCTCCGCCATCGCCATGGTCAATGTCGGGCTCACCCTCATCGCCATTTTAATCCTCACCCGCGCCAACAAACGCCGGCGTTTTGTCACCGTCACCTCGGTTACCCGCCGCTCCAAGCAGTTGCAAAACCGGGGCGCGCGGATTTTCGCCAACACCTATTGCTGGGGCCTGCTCTTCCTGGCGCTCCTACCGCAGATGATGGTGATATTCTCATCATTCGCCGAAAAGTGGGCCGCGACGCTTTTTCCCGTCATTTACGGCTTTGGCAACTACCTTTTGGCGCTGAACACCCTTGGTCCGCTGAAAAACAGCCTGATCCTCGCCGGCACCGCCACATTTTTATGCGTAGTCTTCGGCACCCTGGCGTCCTACGCCTCCATTCGCGGTCGTTTCGCCGGCAAATGGGCGCTGGACCTGACCATCATGCTGCCCTTCGTGCTGCCCGGTATCGTCACCGGGGTCGCCTTCCTGACGACGTTCAACGATGGATATATCGTGCTGTCGGGCACCGCGACGATTTTGATCCTGGCCTATTTCGTCCGCCGCATCGCCTATACGTTCCGTTCGGTCACCGCCGCCATGTCCCAGCTCGACAGCAAGCTGGAGGAAGCCTCGACGGTGTGCGGCGCCACCTGGGCCACCACCATGCGCAAAGTGACGATACCGCTGACCGCACCGGGCATCATCGCCGGGGCCATCATCGTCTTTGCCACGCTGATCAGCGAGATGAGCGTCACCATCTTGCTCTATTCGGCCAAATGGAAAACCATCTCGATCGCCATTTTCGAACTGGTGACCGCCGACGAACTCCTGGAAGCCAGCGCCATAGGCTCAATCACCATCTTTTTCACCCTGGGGCTGGTGTTTTTTTCCAGCCGATTGCTGGGCAAGAGCATGGCGGATCTATTCCGCTAAGCTTACAGCGTGATGACAGGCAACCATGTGTTTGTCGCCAACTGGCCTAAGTACCGGAAGCACGGATATGCATCTGGAACGGCATGGGCGCAGTGGGCGTGGAAGGCGTCCCGAGGGCGGGCTTGAGCGGGTTTGGTGACACGGCTGCCGATAGTAGCCCTGGAGGCGAGTGCGTGGATCAGGAACCACCGCTGCCGTCTTGATGCCCAGGCCCCGGAATGTGCCGCGCTTCAGGGCCTCAATCGCGCCCGGTGTCACACCGGCAACAACGCTGACGCTAAAGATCGTGCGCCTGAGCAACAGCGTTTTAAGCAGCCGCTCCAAGACAATATCTCAGGCCTCGCGACCCACAGCGTGAACAAATTTCGCAGGATGTTGATGAAGATATACTGGGGTATTTTGCGCTCTTGATAATTTCCTGACGCGCCAAACACTGTCATGTGGATGGGCCGAAGACAGAAGCCTCCGGCCCAACTAGTCATTTTTTCAGCTGCTAGCCGTTATCTTTGACGTTGTTGGCGCGGAAGTCGATGTAGAAGAACGGGTATGGCTGCCACGCCAGGTTCTTGCGCACGCCATAAGCTTCCACGGCTCGATACAGAATTATCGCCGGCACCTCTTCATCCCACAAATCAAGCAGATCATCATAGGCCGCCTTGCGGGTGGCGAAATCCGAGCCCTGCTCGATCGCGGTACCAAGCGCCAGGAAATTTGCGGGAACCACGCCGGTCTCAGGCCAGTCCTGCAGACGGTGTCCGCCTTCACGGCCCCAGCTGAACCACATGCCACCACCAGGATCGGTCATCCACATGTGATCGGATGTGGCATAGCCGTCGCCTTCCTGACCCATCTGGCCCCAGTTCTCAATCCAGTCGACTC
>QILX01000218.1 GCA_003232175.1 Hyphomicrobiales bacterium
CGGTGACGACATATTGTTTGCGGATTTCGTCGAGGAAGGAATTTTTGGTCAAAAGGGTCGTGGTGGCAAAAGCGCCCAGGGCCATGGCGATAAGCGGCAGGGCCAGATGCCAGAAATAGTCGGCGATTTTCTGCGGCCAGGAGAGTTGGTCGAAATTATCCGAATAAAGCCCGCGCAAAGGAAACCAGTCAAAATAGCTCCCGCCGGCAAAAAGCACGATCAGCAAGATGGCAAAAAGGAACCCCGGAATGGCATAGCCGACAACGACGACCGCGCTGGTCCAGATATCAAACCGGGTGCCGTCCTTGACCGCCTTGGCAATGCCAAGTGGGATCGAAATGCCATTGGGATCGAAATGCCATAGGAGAGCAGGGTCATCCACAGGCCGAGCGATATCGAGACCGGCATTTTTTCCAAGACCAGATCGATGACATTGACGTCGCGGAAATAGCTTTCGCCAAAATCAAAGCGGATATAATTCCACAGCATCAGGCCGAAGCGCTCCAGGGGTGGCTTGTCAAAACCGAATTGCTTTTCAAGTGACTTGATGAATTCAGGGTCGAGCCCCTGGGCGCCGCGGTATTTGGAGGTAATCGACTGGTCACCGCCGGCGCTGGCGGCCTGGTTCTGCTGGCCGAAATCGCCGCCGCTGCCGCCGGAAATCCGCGCCGTAGCCGAAACATCGGTGCCTGAGAGCTGGGCGATGACCTTTTCCACCGGTCCGCCGGGCGCAAACTGCACCACGACAAAACTGATCGCCATGATCCCGAAGAGCGTCGGGATGATTAAAAGCAGACGTCGGAGAATATATGCCGCCATGGTTCCGGCTAACCGTCCATGCCAATGGCGCGGGCCTTGGCCTCATCGTACCACCAGGTGACTTCGAAGGGAAAAGCGTAGTCCGGTTTTGTTGGCGGGATACCGAATATATCCCAGTGCGCCACCCGGTGATTGGGGCTGGTCCAGTTTGGTACGATATAAAATTTGGCGCGCAAGACCCGGTCCAGGGCCCGCATCGCCACCACCAGTTCGTCCTGGTTCTTTGACTGGCCGACGATCTCGATCAGCGCATCGATGGCGGGGTCGGCAATTCCGGCATAGTTGTTGGAGCCCGGCGCATCGCGGCTGTCTGAGCGGAAGAACGCCGACAGATCTTCTATCGGCGTCGGCGAAAACGAAAACGCCCGACCGACGATATCAAATTCGAAATCGAGCAGCCGGCGCTGGAATTGCGCCGGATCGACCAGGCGTGTGGTTGCTTTGATCCCGAGGAGTTTCAGCGCATCGATAAATTTGCCCAGCACCCGTTCGAAGACCGGGGCATTGATGAGAAACTCGATCTCCAGGGCTTCGCCGGCGGCATCACGCAACGCGCCGTCTTTCAGCACCCAGCCGGCGGCCGTGAGCAATTTTGTCGCCTTGGCGCGGTTGCGCCGGTCCCGCCCGGTTCCGTCGGAGACCGGCGGCAGGATGGCCTCGCCGAAAACGGTATCGGGGATCTGACCGCGCAAGGGTTCGAGCAGTTTCAGCTCGGCCGCGCCCGGCTGGCCTTTTGCGGCATATGCGGAGCTGTCGAAATACGATTCCGCCCTGGCGTAGCTGTCGTAGAAGAGGTTTTTGTTGGTCCACTCAAAATCAAACGCCAGCCCGATGGCTTGGCGCGTGCGGGGGTCGGCGAATTTGTCCCGCCTGGTGTTGAAAAACCACGCCTGCAGCTTGGGGCGTTTTTCCGCTGGAAACAGAACCTGGATAACACGGCCATCCTTGATGGCGGGGAAATCATAGCCGGTGGCCCACTGCTTGGAGGTGAATTCCTCGCGAAACGTCAGCGCACCCTTTTTGAAGGCTTCAAAGGCGGTGGTGCGATCGCGGAAGAACTCAAGGCGCACGGTGTTGAAATGGTAATGGCCGCGGATAACCGCCAGATCGCGGGCCCAGTAGTCGTCGACCCGGTCATATTCGATGAACCGCGGGGCGGTAAATTTGCCGATGCGGTAGGGCCCGGACCCCGGTGGCGGGTCGAGTGTCGAGGCCTCGAAATCACGGGTCTCCCAATAGGCTTTGGGAAAGATCGGCAGCCCGACGACAAAAAGCGGCAGCAGAAGCGATTGTTTGCCGGAAAAGTTCACCGTGACCTGCCGCTCACTATCGATCTGGACCGAAGCCATCTCCTTAAGCCGCAGGCGGATGCTGGTTTCGCCCTTTTCCTTCAGGATCGAGAAAGAGAACGCGACATCCTCGGCGGTAATGGCGCTGCCGTCATGCCAGCGCGCCTGGGGCCTGAGGCGGAAGGTAAAAGCATTGCTGTCAGCGGAAATCTCCACCGTCTCGGCAACAAGGCCATAGGCCGAATTGGGCTCATCCAGGGCCTGCACCATCAAGCTGTCATAGATGAAGCCGATGCGCGGGGGGGCGTCACCCTTGTTCACATGGCCGTTCAGGGTGTTGAAGGTGTTGGGGTTCTGGTTATAGCCCCAGTTTGGCGCGGTGATGACAATGCGTCCCGCTTTGGGGGCTTGCGTGTTCACGTAATCAAAGGCGGTGAAATCGGCACCGTATTTCATGCCGCCAAAAACCGAAAACCCGTGTTTTGGCCCGGCGGCGTAAGCCATGCGCGGCAACAAAGGCGCCACGGCAATCGCAGCTGCTCCGGCCAACAGCCGCCGGCGAACCGGGTCAAATGTCGGGAGGCGCGGGTCTACGATCATTTGCTGGCCTTCACCTTGGCCACCTTGGCCTCGTCCCACCACCAGGTGTTGTAGGTGAAACCATAATCGGGCGGGATCTCCGGCATGCCATAGCGGTCCCAGCGCGCGGTGCGGATATCGGGCGAGAAAAACTGTGGCACCAGATAAAAATTCCACAAAAGCACCCGGTCCAGCGCTCTTGTGGCGGCGACGAGCGCGGCCCGGTCGGGAGCGAAAATGATCTTGTCGATCAATTTGTCGATTGCGGGGTTTTTAATCCCGATCAGGTTGCGGCTGCCTTTACGGTCGGCGGCCTCAGACCCCCAGAAATTACGCTGCTCATTGCCTGGCGACAGGGCCTGACCGAAGGACCCGATAACGACGTCAAAGTCGAAATCGTCAAGCCGGGCGCGATATTGCGAGACATCGATGACGCGAATGGTTGATTCAATACCCAGCCGTTCAAGGTTTTGCCGGAACGGATTGATCACCCGCTCCATATCGGCCTGCACAACCATGAATTCGACAAACATGTTTTTCCCGGTTTCCGCGTAGACCAGCTTGCCATCCTTGATCACCCATCCGGCATCTTTCAGCAGCTCCCGCGCCTTTTTCAGATTGGCCCGAACTTTCCCCCGGTCGCCGTTGACCGGGGTTTCATAGGGGCTGGTGAACAGCTCGGGCGGCACCAAGTCACGGACTTCATTGAGGATTTCCAGCTCCTGGCCGGTCGGCAGCCCGCTTGAGGCCAGCTCGGTATTTTCGAAATAGCTCGAGGTCCGCTGGTATTGATTAAAAAATACGTTTTCGTTCATCCATTCAAAATCAAACGCCAGGTCAAATGCCCGGCGCACCCGGCGGTCCTGATATTGCGGCTTACGGGTGTTGAAAATGAAGCCCTGCATGGGTTCGGA
>QILX01000296.1 GCA_003232175.1 Hyphomicrobiales bacterium
CACAACAGGACTTCAACACCTTCGATGCGATAGTCCTGGAGATTGACAAGAGGCTGGTAGGCAAGGGTAAATTCATTGCGTTCAAAAGCGCTCCAGAGTTCGCGTTCCAAAGCCCGCCGCGCCTTTTTGCCGGCATCCATCACCGGCTCAAAAATCCTGTGGCAGTTGCCGCCTGACGTTTTGGCCTTGTCGAGCGCCGTATTGGCGTTTCGGATCACGGTTTCGGCGTCGGCGGTATCGGGTTCAACCAGCGTTATGCCGATACTGACGCCGATAATGACCTTGTGCCCTTCAACATCATGGGTTTCAGTCAGGGCATCGATAAGTTTGGCGGCAAAGGCTTCCGCCCGCTCGACACTGGCGACACCGCGCAACAAAACGCCAAATTCATCGCCGCCGAAACGCGCCACTACATCGGCCTCCCGCACCAGCTTCAATGTCCGGTCGGCAATCTTTTGCAACAACAATTCACCATATCGATGGCCAAGCGTCGTGGTGACACTGCGGAAGCGGTCCAGGTCAAAACAAATAACCGCGGAGGGCTCGCCATTGCGATCAAGCCGGCCGATGGCTTCCTCCAGGGCTTCACAAAACCGGTTTCGGTTGGCGAGGCCGGTCAGGGCATCGCTGCGGGCCATAAGGGCCAGTTTTTCCTCCGCTTTGTGGCGGGCGGTCACATCTTCCTGGGTAATGACCCAGCCGCCATCTTCAATATGCTGCTGGCTGATTGAAACCACACGGTTATTGCCCATAGGCTCGAAAAACTGACCGGCGGCTCGGGGGCCGTTCACCACCTTTGGCCGGTTGAACATTAACTGCAGTCTTTCAGGTGTTCCAAGGCCGTTTTTCCGGCACTGCGCAACAATGTCGTCAACGGTTACGCCACCGCCGGCCCGCACCTGGTCAAGGTCAAAAATTTCCCCAAACCGCCGATTTGCAACGATCAGTTCGCCCTCAGCGCCGAACATGCACAGCCCTTGCGACATATTGTTCAATGCGGCGTCAAACAGCATATTCTGCCGTTTGAGATTTTGGCTTTGGCCTTTCAGATCCTCGGCGGTCACCAGCAGCTCCTGGTGCATGCGGCGTAACAATCTCTTGCTCCACATGACAAGCAATATCAATAAAAATCCCGTGGCGATAAGGGTCGCGGTGATCGCCGAAAAGAGCAGATGGAGGCTGATGAGCCGGTCCTGGGAATTGGCAACAAGCCGGGCACCATAATTATTCGATTTCGAGGCCAGCGCGACCATCACCAGCTCCAGTTCCGCAATCCGCGCGGTGACCCTTTCCACCATGCCGGGCTCTTCCAGCCGGTCTAATAGGGGTTCGATATCACCAAGAACTCGTCCTAGCGTTTCAACTGCGCGCTTGCTCTGAGGGACTTGCTCGGTGAATTGGAGGAACTGGCCCGAGGTCAGAGTTTGGTGCCGGCTATACAAGATTTCGAAACGCATCCGCGCTTCATCAAGATCAGATAGCGAGTAAGCCTTTCCCAGTTCGGCAATGCGCAACGAAAACCGGAAAAATTCACTGGCGGCCTGGCCGGCGCTGAACGCAACATCATAATGTGCGGCTTTTTCAAGCGCGCTTTGCTGCTGCGATATCAGGGCCGAGACATAAACCGTAGCGGCAGCTAACAGCCCGATGGCACCAAAAAGCAAAACTTGAAGACGCGACTGCACGTTGATCAGTTTCATATTACCTCCTGGTTACTTCCTGGCATTCTGCCGTTTTTATGCCGGTGACCGTCCGGCCGTGGTGCGGTCCTCCTCAGCTCATGCCTCGTGAACATCGGGTCACAGGGCAAATTCACTGAACAACAATTTGCGCTACCTGCCAGACAGAACGCCCATAATACACCTGACGTTGAAGCTCTGGGTCGCTGTCAAATGGGTAAACAATAAAGAGCGGGCCTTTATCTCTGATCTTCATGTAATTTCCGTCACGTTTGTAAGCGAGAATGACGTCATACTTGGTAAAATCTTCAATAGGCAGGATCGAACGATAGTCATTTAGCGCCGTAACCAAAATCTTTTCACCCTTGGCGCCCACGACTTCCATAATCTTCCTCAGCAGCACGCCTTCAAACGTAGTGGGCTCGTCAAACCAGGGCGTCTTTGTGGTGAATTTGGTCGCGCCCAGGCTTTCAAGCCCATGAAGATCGAATTCAGCCTGGCCTCCGGCATACGCTTCAGCAATATTTCCCGATATCCGAAGTATCAGTTGACCCTTGTTCGGTTCAATCGCTTGGGCCGGCACGGCGACCGCGCCAGCCAAAAATATCAGATACGCCAGATACACCAGCACCGGCACAACTTGGCCCACTTTTGCGTATGTACTCATCTGTCCCGCACCCCGTAAAAATGATACGATTGAAACAAGTATTGAGTGATCGAGATTGAGAAAATAACAACGACCGACATAAAAGAATCTGACGGCGTTAACCAGAGTTATGGGGCATTTGCACAAGGTGCATTGATTTTCCCCGTATTTCAGCCATCATTCGATAATATTGAAATTAGGTTTGCAGGGCAATTGTTACTGTACCAGACTGCCGAACCGGATCAGCTGATCGGCGCGATAAGGAGAAAATGAATGATTGAAACCTACAAGCAATTCACATTCGAAGCGGCCCACAAACTCCCCCCCCATTCAGATCTACATGGCCATTCCTTCCGAGTCGGTGTTGTTTTTACCGGCGAACCGGATCCGGTTTTTGGATGGGCCCAGAACCTCGATGCCGCCGACAAAAAAATCCAGAAGCTCTGGGGCGTCCTTGATCATTCCTATCTCAACGAAATTGACGGATTGGAAAACCCCAGCCTGGAAAACCTCGCCAAATGGATATGGCATCGCCTGTCGGGCGATTTTGACACCTTGTCGAAAATCACCGTGGCGCGTGGTCCTGAAGGCCAGTCCGAGGGCTGTACCTATAGCGGCCCGGCGCCAGCCAATACCTGACTTCGGCTTGACCTCTTAATTGGGTTCCAGATGGGAGCCGGAAACGGAATTGATCATGAATTACGATTCTGCAAAAAGCCTGCAATGGCTGGGTGCCCGTCGCGCGTCCATGCCCCTTGACCGGCCCCTGACCGATACCGAGCGCCAAGAGATGATCGAGGCCGCCACCCGGAAAATAGGTGAGCTATTCGATATATTGCGCATCGACCACCCTAACGATCACAACACCAAGGAGACCCCCCGCCGGGTGGCCAAATCACTGGTCAACGAACTCCTCGCCGGGCGCTACGCCCCGCCGCCCGTCATCACCGACTTCGACAATGCGGAAAGCTATGACAACCTCATCTTCACTGGCCCCAT
>QILX01000251.1 GCA_003232175.1 Hyphomicrobiales bacterium
CGACGACTTGGGCGTGGATTTTCATGGCTGTCTCCGGTGCGCGCAATTCCCCGACCGCCCATTTAGGCACACATCGGACCGATCGATTTCCAGTGCACGATCAGAGGCATTGTGGGTTTGAATTTGATATCGGACGTGACCGCATGCGACCTGTTTTTTACAGAATGCGAGCCGGCCAAAGCGGATTTACAAGGACTAAAATCCAAGGTTGCGTCCGCGCTCGCCAATTCAGACCAGCGGGCGGGATTGCATTTGGGAAATACTTTGTAAGCTATTGTTCTAATTTAATAAATTTTTCCCAAAAAAGCTTGTAAACCCCGCCAGATTCACAGAATGTTTTAATATTGAGGATGGCGAAATGGGCACCTGACAGCCCCTATCATTTGGATCGGTAATTTGCGGACTGGCGGGCAAGCGTCAATGGCTGCAAGACGATTTTCGGCGTGCCCGGGGAAAGCTATCTGGCATCGCTCAATGCCCTTCATGATGCCGGCAACGCCGTGGCTTACGTGACCTGCCGCCAGGAAGGCGGGGCGAGCTTTATGGCAATGGCCTATGGCGATGCGACCGGGGAGGTCGGGGTCTGTTTTGTCACCCGTGGACCTGGCGCCACCAATGCCTCGATTGGCGTCCATTCGGCCTTTCAAGGGTCCACACCGATGATCGTTCTGGTGGGCCAGATCCCCACCACCAATCGCCATCGCGAGGCTTTTCAGGAATTGGACTACCGGCAGATGTTTGGCGGCATGGCCAAATGGGTCGCCGAGATAGACGATCCGGCGCGAATCCCTGAATTCATCAACCGCGCTTACCGCACCGCCCGCTCCGGGCGCGCTGGACCGGTGGTTCTGGCGTTGCCGGAGGACGTGCTGCACGCCAGCGTTGATATTGCCGATCTGGCGCCGGCCAAGACGACGCCGGTTACGCCAGCGCCAACGGAAATGGCCCGCGTCGGGGAACTGCTGGCCAAGGCACGCCGACCGCTTGTTCTTTTGGGGGGCACGAATTGGACCCGCGCCGGACACGACGCCATTGTCGGGTTTTGCGAAACTCACGATCTTCCCGTCGCCGTCGGGTTTCGCCGCCATGGTCTGTTTCCCAATGATCACCGCAACTATATCGGTAATATCGGTTTTGGCGGTGACCCGATGCCAAACCAATATCTGCAGGATGCGGATCTTCTGATAGCGATCGGATCGCGACTGGGCGGTGGCACGACCAATGGGTTTTCGCTGGTTGCGCCGACACCGGCCTTCACGCTGATCCATGTTCATTCCGGCGCCGAAGAATTGGGGCGGCTCTATCAGGGCGATGTGTTGATCGAGGCCGATTCGAACGCCTTTGCCCAGGCTCTGAGCGCATTGCCCCCCATCAGTCCGGCTCCATGGGCGGATTTACGAAAAAAAGCCCGCGCCGAATTTGAAGCCATGATCGAGCTACCGCCACAACCAGGCCCGGTGGACATGAGCGTGGTGATGCGGTTTTTGAATGAACGTTTGCCGCGCGATACCTTCATGACCGCGGGCGCCGGCAATGCCGCGGACTGGCCGAACAAATATTACTGCTACCGGGATTTTCGCTGCGGGCTGGCGCCGATTTCCGGGGCGATGGGTTTCGGAGTTCCCGCTGCCGTCGCGGCAAAATTCGCCGACCGCGAACGCATGGCGATATATATCTCAGGCGACGGCGATTTTTTGATGAACGGGCAGGAATTTGCAACCGCGGTGTTCTATGGCCTCGATCCGATCTGCATCGTCATCGACAATTCCATGTATGGAACCATTCGCATGTCCCAGCAGAGTGCCTTTCCCGGCCGAGAGTTGGGAACCGCCCTCTCCAGCCCCGATTTTGCCATGCTGGCACGCGGCTATGGCGGTCATGGCGAAACCGTGGAGCGGACCGAAGATTTCATCCCGGCATTCGAGCGCGCCACCGCCAGCGGCAAAGCCGCCGTCATTCACATAAAAGTCGGGCCTGATCATCTGGGCCCCAACATGACCGTCTCGGGTCTCAACTCGGCGCAAGGGCTGGATCACCACTAAGGAGGCATTCGATATGCCGGCACTCAGCTCACGGCTTGACCGGTTCGAACCGTCGCCGATTTCGCAACTCTTCGATCGGGCTACGCGTAAAAAAAGCGAAGGCAAGACGCTGTGGGATTTTTCGACCGGCGAGCCCGATTTCGATACTCCGCCTCATATCTGTCTGGCTGGAAAAAACGCAATCGATGCCGGCGATACGCGCTACACGCCGGTGGCGGGCACGGTTGCGTTGAAGGCGGCGATTTCAAGAAAGTTCTCCCGCGACAACGATCTGGAATTCAGCCCCAGCCAGATCGTCGTCGGCGCCGGCGCCAAACCGCTGATCGCCGCTGCCATGCAGGCGGTTGTCGGGACCGGCGACGAGGTCATCCTCACAACCCCGTGCTGGCCGTCTCACGTGGGCATGATCGGACTTGCCGGCGCAACACCGTCGCGGGTGCCGGTCAACGAGAAAACAGCCTTTAAACTCAACCCCGAGCTGCTCAGCCGCGCCATTACACCGCGCACCAAACTACTCATTTTGTGCTCGCCATCCAATCCCACCGGCGCGGTCTATTCGGCCGACGAGCTACGTGCTCTGGGGGAAGTTCTGCAGGCCCATCCCGACATCTGGGTGTTGTCGGACGACCTTTATGAGCACATTATTTTTGATGGCCGGCGTTTTGCGACCTTGGCTCAGGCGGCGCCAGGCCTGTCGGAGCGCATATTGACCGTCAATGGTGTTTCCAAGTCCTACGCCATGACCGGATGGCGGATCGGGTTTGGCGGCGGCCCGCGCCGCTGGATCGACGGTATCGGCAAGATATTTACCCAATCCAATGGCGGCCCGTGTTCGATAAGCCAGGCCGCCGCCATCGCCGCGCTTGACGGGCCGCAATCCTTCCTCGCCGATTGGACAAAAATCTACCAGCACCGCCGCGACCTTGCCCTGGCCGGGCTGAAGCACGCGCCGGGGCTGGAATGCGCGGTGCCTGAAGGGGCATTTTATTTGATGCCAAATTGCGCCGGAGTGCTTGGCAAGACGACGCCGGGCGGCACACGGATCAAAACCTCGACGGATTTTTCCAGCTATCTTTTCGAGCATTGGGGTGTGGTGGTGATACCGGGCCCGGGATTTGACTGCGATCCGTATTTTCGCATGAGCACCGCCACATCGGAGGCCGTCATCACCGCTGGCACCGCCCGTATTCGCGATGCCTGCAAGGCGCTCACCTAAAGGGAAAATACCATGGCGGCCAGTTTCGAGCAGTTCGTTGGCGGGCTGACCCATGAGACGATACCTCTGGAAGTCAAAGACATCTTACGCACCAGCTTTGTCGATACCATCGGCGTTGCCGCGATCGGTTCAACCACCGAATTATCCGCAATTGTCCGCACCTGCGCCGACCGCTTCTGGCGCGGCTCGCCCGAAGGCGGCACGGCGCGGATGCTGTTCGATGGCCGCCGGGTCAGCCCGGCGGGGGCGGCTTTCGCCGGTGCCTTCACCATCGACGCCATCGATGCCCATGACGGCTTTTCGCCCGCCAAGGGGCATGCGGGCTCAGCGGTTTTCCCCGCCGTTCTGGCGAT
>QILX01000250.1 GCA_003232175.1 Hyphomicrobiales bacterium
GCATCAAAGCGCGCGATCTGGTCGCCTGATTCGGTCAAGCTAAGTGGGCCGTCAATAGAGATATCATTGTCATCAAAAAGGACGATCAGGCGATCGAGCTTCAGGTGCCCGGCAAGTGAAATGGCTTCGTGGCTGATGCCTTCCATCAGGCATCCGTCGCCTGCAAGGCAGTAGGTATGGTGGCCGACGATATCGGCGCCGAAGCGCGCTGCCATGTGACGCTCGGCCATGGCCATCCCAACCGCGGTGGCCAGGCCCTGGCCCAACGGCCCGGTGGTGGTTTCAATGCCGCCGCCATGGCCGAATTCCGGGTGGCCCGGGGTGTTTGAACCGATCTGGCGAAACCGTTTCAGCGCCTCGATGGGCATGTCGTCATAGCCAAGCAGATGCAGGCAGGCGTAAAGCAGCATTGAACCATGGCCGGCGGACAAAACGAATCTGTCCCGGTCGGGCCAGCTTGTTTCGGTAGGATCGAATTTCAAATGCCTGGTAAATAGGACCGTGGCCACGTCGGCGGTGCCCATGGGCATGCCGGGATGCCCGCTTTTGGCGGTCTCGACACCGTCCATGGCCAGAGCCCGGATCGCCCGGGCCATGGCGGTATGTGAACCGCCATCGGTGGCGCCGTCGCCGTTCTTGGTGGCTAGGGTCACATCCGCCTTGTCCCCGGACGATTTATTCTGGGCCATGCTTGGCCTTTCTTTGATCTTATTTCTCAACAGGTTGTTGCAGTATCAGGTGACCGGCTCGGCTTCGTTACTGTGGTCTTGAACTGAATTTAATCCGGCAGGTGTGGTGCCCATTTTCGGGGCTGTCATGTGCCGGCAGACCGGCCCGATCGCAAACCGGAACCCGCCGCGCCCGGCGACACACCGTCGGCGAGACCGGCAGGACACATAGCACCTGTGTTATGCCTGTCAATGTGGCACGGAAGCCCGTTAAGGGAATTTGCTAGCGACTTTACTCCCTGGCTGTTGACGCGGGCTTGCGACGGCGACTAATCTTCTCCCAGCAAGGTATTGGCGGGGATAGGGGAAACCCTTGTTGAGGTACCGGTCGCGTCGAGGGGAAAACCAGCATGTCAGTTACAGCACAAAAACTTCCGCCAGCTCAGATGACGGGCATGGAACCGGCCCGGCTGATCGACAAGGCCTTGATACGCCTGAAAAAATCAATCGAGGGTCTGGACGCGGTGCTTCATCGCCGCGATCGGGAACATAAAACCGCCAAGGCCCTGGAGGAGGAGCTGCAGGTGCTGCTGCAGGACCGGGCGCGGTTGGCCGATGAACTGGACCATGTCAAGGCCAAGGCGTCCAAGCTTGATGCGGTCAGTGCCGAAGTCGCCGGCCGGCTGGATGTGGTGATGGCGGATATCGGTTCCGTCCTTGGTGGCCGCTAGGGTGCGATTGTAATATGGAAGTACCCACTCCAGACATGGCCCAGGTTACCGTCCACATCAACAGCCGATCCTATTCCCTTGCCTGTGAAGAAGGTGAGCAGGACCACCTTCGCGAGCTGGCGCAATATCTCGATGACCATGTCAACGACCTGAAGTCCAGGTTCGGCCAGATCGGCGATGCCCGGTTGCTGGTCATGGCCTCGCTGATGATCGCCGACCAGTTTTCCGAAACCCTGGCCCAGGTTGAAGACCTGCGCGGCCAGGTCGCCGGCGTGCGCGATGGCAACAGCGAAGTACGGAATCTGACCACCTCTCTGGAGGAGGCCACCGCGAAGAGCATCAACGAGTTGGCGGGGCGAATCGAATCAATGACCGCCATAATGAGCGAAAAATGAGCAGAAGCCTCCAGGGATTGGCAAGGGCTGGAAATCTGCATCGGCATCTCTTACATTACTCTTCGCTGCGCGGCGCGTGAGAAACCCAATATCTCGGGGCCTTATCGATTCTTAAGGGAGCTGACGCTGGCTGGGGCCGTGGCCCCTTTCATTTGGCGCCCACCTACACTGGTAGGTTCTGCCACGGTCGCGCGGCAATATATGCGCCGGAGCTTTGCCGCCCGGGCCCTCTGGGCGCGCGTCTGAGGAGCAAGGCCCGGTTTGAACACCTCCAACTCCAAAACCAGCGAAAACGCGCCGGAAGGCCTGTCCGCTCAAAAGACCGCGCGGCGAATAGAGGCGAGGGCGCGACGGGCGCAATTATTGCCCCGGCGGAGCAATGCAGCCCGGGCGGTGTCGGAACAGGGATTGGCGCGCGCCGGCGTGGACCTGACCGCCGGTGCCGTCATTGCCGGCTATTGGCCCAAAGACGACGAATTCGATGTCGGTCCGCTATTGTCCCGGCTGAGTGCTGATGGCCACCCCATTGCCCTGCCCGTTGTCGTGGCGCCCGGCGCTCCCCTGATATTCCGTCAATGGCGCGATGGTGATGGGCTTGAGCCCGGTTTCATGGATATTCCGGCACCGCTGCCAAATGCCCCAAGGATTAAACCGGACATTGTTCTTGTGCCATTTCTGCAAGCCGATAGACATGGTTTCCGGCTTGGATATGGCGGTGGATATTATGATCGGACCCTCACTCATTTGCGCGCCAATGGTAAGGTGTTGGCCATCGGTGTCGGCTTTGCCGGCCAGATCGTTGACGACGTTCCCCATGATGCCCATGACGCCCGGCTCGATGGCATATTGACCGAGGATGGCCTGATGATTTCAGAGGCCCGAAATAGCGGACGACCTTCGTGAGGATCCTGTTCCTCGGTGATGTCGTCGGCGCCTCCGGCCGCGAGGCCGTGGATCGGGAACTTCCCGACATTCGGGCCCGGTATGGCTTTGATTTTGTGGTCATCAATGGCGAAAATGCTGCTGGCGGCTTTGGCATCACCGAAAAAATTTGCGACGGATTGCTGGCCGCAGGGGCCGATGTGGTGACCACCGGCAATCATGTCTGGGATCAGCGTGAGGCGATGGTGTTCATTGAGCGCCAGGACGCGCTTTTGCGCCCGGTAAATTTTCCCCCCGGCGCGCCGGGCCGGGGCGCCGGCCTCTATGAAACCGCCTCAGGGGCCCGGGTCCTGGTCATCAACGCCATGGGTCGGGTTTTCATGGATGCCATGGAAGATCCATTTGCCGCGGTCGATAGATCCCTGGCGGAATGCCGGCTGGGCGAGACCGTCGATGCCATACTTGTCGATTTTCACGCCGAGGCGACGTCGGAAAAGATGGCTCTGGGCCACTATCTCGATGGCCGGGTCTCATTGGTGGTCGGAACGCACACTCATGTGCCGACCGCCGATGATCAGATATTGCCCGAAGGCACGGCATATATGAGCGATGCGGGCATGTGCGGCGATTATGATTCGGTGCTCGGTTTTGAAAAGAGCGGGCCTCTGCAGCGTTTCCTCACCAAATTGCCCGCCGGCCGATTTGTCCCCGCCGGTGGCGAAGCCACGGTTTCCGGCATTGCTGTCATAACCGACGACAAAACCGGTTTGGCGTCCCAAATTTCTCCGCTGAGGATTGGCGGCCGGCTGCGCCCCGTCCTGCCGGACTTTCCTGACTGAACCGGCTGTCCGCCCCGCATCCCGGCTTCCCGACCAAAATCTTTGAACCTTCCGGTCAAATCAGGCGACCTAACAACATGAACCCTTCGCCATGATTATTAAAACCGGAGAAAGCTCATGTTTGATATCGCAAAAAACCAGATCGCGCCCGGTGAGGCACCAATCCTGGACATCGATGTGCTGTTAATGGATGAAGACAGCCAAAGGGACGACGTTTTGCGTGCCCAGCTCTCGCCCCAGGAGGCCGCGCAGTGGACCCGGCATTGTGTCCGGCGGCACCTGATCTGACCGCCGGAATTCACACCGCCGGGCTCAGACCTTTTTTCACTTCTTCCAGGAAGACATCGACCTCACGGGAAATGTTGCTCGTTTCCTCCGCCAGCGACCGCGCCGCATCGTTGACCTCTCCGGCGCTTTCGCCGGTACTGGTGGCTGCCTCCTGAACCATGACGATATTATTGGACACATCCTGGGTGCCCGCGGCCGCCTCCGTTACATTGCGGCTGATCTCCTGGGTTGTCGCGGCCTGCTCCTCGACCACGGCCGAGATCGCCGTTGACACCTCATTGATCTGGTTGATGGTCTGGGAGATGTCTTCTCGCTTTGACAGCGGACTGCGCCACCGTCTGGATGGTGCCGATCTGTTCGGTGATCTGTTCGGTCGCCTTGGTGGTCTGGCCGGCGAGGTTTTTAACTTCCGATGCCACGACAGCAAATCCCTTGCCCGCTTCACCGGCCCGCGCCGCCTCAATAGTCGCGTTCAGCGCCAGAAGGTTGGTCTGATTGGCGATATCCTGGATCATATTGACCACTTCACCGATTTTCTCCGAGGAGGCCACAAGTTTGCGCATGGTGACGCTCGCGTCCTCGGCCCCCTTGACGGCCTCATTGGCGACGGCGGAGGACTGGTTGACCTGGCGGTTGATCTCGCCGATGGAATTGGACAGCTCTTCCGCCGCTGCGGCTACGGTGTTGACATTGACGGTGGCCTCTTCGGCCCCGGCGGCGGCGGTGGTCGCATTGGCGCTGGTCTCCTCCGCCGTCTTGGTCATCGTTTCGGCCATGCTCTGCATGGTTCCTGTCGCCAAGGCAACCTGTTCCACACCGGATTTAATTTTGTCCTCAAAGGTCTTGATGGCGTTTTGCAGTCCCGTAACCACCGCCCAGGTCACCATGGCCCCGATATAGGCGCCGCTATTGTCATGCACGGCGACCACTCGCAAGTCCAGGGTTTGCGGCTCCAACTCGATTTTTGTGACCCAGGGAAGATTGCTGGCATCACCGAGGAGTTTGCGCTGATGGCTGGGGTCTTTGTGAAAGACATCGATACAAGTGCCGATCATATCGACGGGATTGACGCTTTTAGGCAATAGTTCCGCGATTGATGTCAGGGTCGTAACACTGGTTTTATTGATATAGGTGATCTCCAGGGTTTTTGGATCACACATAATGACATTGATCGGCATGGAATCCAGCATCTGGCCCAGAGTCGCGGCATCGCCAACGCCCAACCTTCGATTTGGCGGCAATTCGCAGCAATATTTTGCAGCCAATCCCGCAACCTTTATAAGGTGGCTGAGAGTCGCGACCCCAATCGGTGGCCTCGGCCTGAAATTCGAAATTGAGAGGCGGTCATGGCAGGGCATTCGCAATTCAAGAACAT
>QILX01000049.1 GCA_003232175.1 Hyphomicrobiales bacterium
CAGGCAAGCCGCCGGTCAGCAGCACCCGCAGATTGGGTTTGGTGCTGAGAATTTCCAGCGCCTCGTCGTCTGCTTCGGGCGCGATGATGACCTCGGTAAAGATTTTGATGATGTCTTGAGCGGTCTGTGCGTCAAGCTGCCCGTTCAGGGCGACGATGCCGCCAAAGGCGCTGACCGGATCGCAGACCAGGGCATGGGCGTAGGCGCAGGCAAATTCCGCCGCCATGGCGACGCCGCAGGGGTTGGCGTGTTTGATGATGGCGACCCCGGCGTGGGCGCGGTCCAGATCGGCGACCAGTTCAAAGGCGGCGTCGGTGTCGTTGATATTGTTGTAGGAAAGCGCCTTGCCCTGAACCTGGCGCGCCGTGGCGACCCCGATGCGGGGGGTGCCGCTGATATAAAACCGTGCGGACTGCTGGTGGGGGTTTTCGCCATAACGAAGGACCTGGCGCAAGGTGCCGCCGAGAGCTAGGTGGCGTGGGGCCGTCTCGCCGGTTTCCTGGGCGAGCCAGCTGGCGATCGCCGCGTCATACGCCGCGGTGCGGGTAAAGGCCCGGGCCGAAAGGCGGGCTCTGAGATCCTGGCTGACGGCGCCGGTGTTGGCTGCCATATCCTTCAGCACCGGGGCGTAGTCGGCAATATCGGTGACGACACAGACATGGCCGATATTCTTGGCCGCGGCGCGGATCATCGCCGGGCCGCCAATGTCGATGTTTTCAATGCACGCGGTAAAATCGCCGCCGCCGGCAAGGGTGGCCTCGAAGGGGTAAAGATTGACCACCAGAAGATCGATGGCGCCGATGCCGTGTTCGTTCATGGCCGCCACGTGGGCCGGATTGTCGCGCAAGCCCAAAAGCCCGCCATGGATGGCGGGGTGCAGGGTTTTCACCCGCCCGTCCATGATTTCGGGGAAACCGGTCACATCGGAGACCTGGGCAACGCTGATTTTGGCCTCGGCGAGTGCCCTGGCCGTGCCGCCGGTGGAGATCAACTCATACCCGTGACCAACCAGGGCGCGAGCGAAATCAACCAGGCCGGTCTTGTCGGAAACAGAGAGCAAGGCGCGGCGTTTGGCCACCATGACGGGACGTCCTCGGGAAAGGGAATTATACCGTCGCCGATAGCACGAACACTCTTTGCGAAGTAGCAAAATAACGCTTCATATCCGCCGCGATGAGAACGGCCATAGCGGGCGGCGCGGGTTGAGCGGCGGGCCGTCGGCGGGCGGAGGTGCGCGGCCCAGTTGGTCGATGACCCGGTAACCCACCCAGATGGAGGCAACGCCGAAAACCACGCCGCCGATAAAATAGCCCGCCAGAATACCCGGCGCCCCGGCGACATATGCCCCGGCATAGACAAAGGGTATGGTGCCAAGGGTGGCGCGGCCCCAGTTGAACGCGGTGGCCAGTTTTGGCCGCCCCAGATTGTTGAAAGCGGCATTGGTGACGTAAAGCACCCCGGCGAAACCGAAGGTCAGGGCCAGCCAGGTGCAGAAGATCGCCGTGAGCGCGGCCCCTTCGCCGGTCAGGGAAAAACTGGCGATGATAAAATCCTGGACGCCGTATAAAACACCTGAAACCGCGATGACAAAGATAGTTGTGAATACCAGCCCGTCCGTATAGGCCCGGCGCACCCGGTCGAACTTTCCGGCTCCGAAATTCTGGCCGTAAATTGGACCGATGGCGCCGGAAAGGGCGAAAATGACCCCGAAAGCCACTGGTATCAGGCGGCCAACCACCGCCCAGCCGGCCATCACGCTATCGCCGTAGGGCGCCAGCGACCAGGTGACATAGGCGTTGCCGATCGGGGTGGCGATATTGGTCAATATCGCCGGCAGGGCAATGGCGGCGATCAGCGGCGTCTGGACGCGCATGCGCGAGAGCGACGGGCGGGTGACAAAGTGGTGTTTTGAGATAACGCCATAAAGCACCACTCCGGCCACCACCAGCCGTGCGGCCACCGAGGCCCACGCGGCGCCGTCAATGCCCAGTTCGAAACCGAAAATCAAAATCGGATCGAGCACGGCGTTGACCAGGCCGCCGGCAAGGGTGGAATACATCGGCAGCCGCGCATCGCCGACGCCGCGAAGCACCGCCCCGCTGGACATGGCCAGGGCCAGGATCGGCATGGAGGGGATGATGATGCGCAAATATCCCGCCCCGTGGGTGGCGGTCGCGCCCTTGGCCCCCAGAAGGCCCAGCAGCTCGGGGATGTATATCCAGATGATGGCGGCCAGGATACTGGTGACGACAAGGCCGAACATCCAAGAATCGACCGCCGCCGCCCGGGCGCCGCCCTCATCGCCGGCGCCAACCCGCTGGGAGACCAGCGCGCCGGTGGCAATGGCAACGCCTATGGAAATCGAAGTGGTGAAAAACAGGATCGTGCCGGCGTAGCCGATAGCGGCGGCCAGGGCCGATACCCCCAGAAGCGAGATAAAATACATATCGACCAGATCGACGAGGAACAGCGCCATCAGTCCGGTTGCCCCCGCGGAGGTCATGGCGACGATGTGCCCCATGGTCGACCCGGTAACAAATCGGGCATTGACGCCAGGGGCATCGGCGGATTTTGCGCTCATGAATGCGGGTTTTCAGGAGACGGCATAGTCAACGCATAGAGCGCTATTTCCTTTGTGCGGCCGCGAATGGTGCGACGGCCGGCGGGTGCAAACCGGCCGGCCAGTTCCTTGCCGGAAAGCCCGTTGCCGGTTTTATCCTGCAACACAGCGGTAATCGCCCGTTCGGTTACCATCATCTGGGTATCGGCGGACCTTGTGAGAGCCTCGACCCGGGCGGCGACGTTCACCGTATCGCCGACGACAGTGAATTCCAGCCGGCGATTGTCGCCGACATCGCCTATGATCGCCGGGCCAAAATCGATGCCGACACCGATGTTGACCACGGGCTCGTTGTTGGCGACACGCTCGGTGTTCCATTTATCGATGGCGGTTACCATGTCGATACCGGCGGCGAGCGCGTTGGCGGCGGCGTGGGCATCGCTGGCAGAGGCTGGCACCGAGCCGCCGAAGGTTGCCATCAACCCGTCGCCGAGGAATTTGTCGATGGCGCCGTTATTGGCGAATATCGCCTCGGCCAGGTGGCGGTGGAGCTGGCGCAGGAAATTTATCGACTGATCGGGGGTGAATTTTTCGGCCATGGCGGTAAAGCCGACGACATCGACGAACAACACCCCGACATTGGCCTGGCGGGGGGTGATGAAGCGGCCACCCTGGGCCATGACCTCGTCGACCACGGCGGTCGAAACATAGCGCGAGATCTGCGCCCTTGCCCGTTCGGCCAGCACCTGGCGCTCCAGAACCTGATGGGAACGCCAGACCAGAAAAGCAGTGGCGATGGTAAAACTGGCAACCCCGACGAGTTCGCCGATGCGGTCATAGACGAGGAAAAAATTGGGGTCGGCGGCCACGGCAACCCAATCGCGAACCGTATAGACCGGTCGGTCAATATCGGTGTTGACGCCGGGGCGGGTGGCAATCCAGGCGATCTGCGCCGCCCGTACCACCATGATGCAGGACCCGGTCCAGACCACCAGGCGCCAGTTCGAAGAATAAGCCGCATGAATGAGAAAAAACAGGAACCAGAAAAAAGGCGCGGCGGCAAA
>QILX01000345.1 GCA_003232175.1 Hyphomicrobiales bacterium
ATTGCCGATATGGGCGTGGTCGTAGACCGTCGGCCCGCAGACATACATGCGCACATTCGCTCGATCGAGAGGGACGAACTCCTCCTTCTTCCGCGTCAGCGAATTGTAGAGACGCAAAACCATCAATGATCCTCCTGCCGACTGGCCGGGGCGTTCCATGGTCCACTTTTATTTCTAAGAAATAGGAGAACGGCCGCGCCAGCTGCAAACTAGCTGCAAATAATCCTGCAAATACAAATTGTGTTCTGGCCGGTGCTCATGCCCCCGATAATGGGGCAGTCATGCCCCCTGGTCAAGCCGCCAGGACATCAAAGCCCAGCCCAACCAGAGCCGTCCGCAAAGGCCCGGGCCCGGTGAAGTGGATGCCGTGCAGCCCGGCGGCAATGGCGCCATCGACATTTTTGGGGGCGTCGTCAATAAATACCATCTTGCCGTGCTCCAGCCCGTTGCGGTCTGCCAAAAGATCATAAATACGCTTTTCCGGCTTCAGCATCTTTTCATCCCCCGAAACCACCGTGTCGCGGAAAAGGTTCAGAAAATCGAACATCTTCTGGGCCTGCCGAAACGTATCCCCGGCAAAATTGGTGATGGCGTAGATCGGCACATCGGCGGCGTGCAGCTGGCGCAGCATCGTCACTGTTTCATCTATGGGCCCGGCAACCATTTCAGGCCAGCGGCCTCGTGGCTGGGATGGGCGGCAATCAGCAGATCGGTCGCCTCGTCCCAGGGGCGCCCGGCATCCTGAAGAATATTCCATTCAGAAGTGCAGACATTGGCGAGGAACCACTCCATATCCGCATCGCGCCCGTCGAAAATTTTCCGGTACATGTGGCGCGGATCCCAGTCGAGCAAAACGCCGCCAATATCAAAAACCACCGTATCGGGCTGCATTACCATCTTCATCCCACCTGTCTGTTACCTAACAGTGCCGTTCATACGGCGTTCAAGCGCCAAAGACGAGTGTTGACACACCAAATGATGCAGCACGAACGGGATTGCCCCTCCCTAAATGGGCCAAGGAGACGATCATGGCGATTTGGATGGATGAAATCGAAACTAAATCCTCAACCCGCTGGCGCCGGTCCGACCTCGCACTTGTGGCCAGCCTCGCGGTTGTGGTTGCGGTTACCGTGTTCGATTTCAGCTCAACCGCCAAAGCTGCGGTGAGCATCGACACTAATGCCACCGTGCCTATGTCCATGCCCGAAACCTGGGCCACCCGTTTCAGCGCCAAGCCTGCTGCTTCCGAATTTGATGGCCTGGGGGCCAGTGCCGGCCCGGCTCTGTGGTTCAATCAGGGGTCCGCCGAGGCCCATGTGAGTTTTGTTTCCGCCGGCCAGCCGATGTTTGCACCCCAAAACTACGCCTTTGCCGCCGGCGGCATGCGCGTGTCACTTGGGAGAAGTCCCCACCGACTACCGCGACACAACAAGCGTTTCCCCCGCGCGCCTGGTGTCCATACCCACGGCTGTCGCCTCTTTCGTACCGGATCGGATTGAAACGCAGCCGCTGGCTAAATCTACCGGCAAGCCTCAAAACATCGCTGCTTTGCGCAGCTATCTGGGCGAAAGCGGGTTTGCCGCGATGGGCACGCGGTGCGGAAACCTGCTGGACAAGGCCTATAAATACGACGGCGGGCTGATCGCGCTGTGCCGCCAGGTACGGGCAACGCTGTAAGGCAATCCACTCCAGTTTGGCGGCATGCTTTAGGTCAAGCTCAGCGACACCTTTCCAAGTCCGCCGAAATCGGCCACGACTCCTGCGCCGGGTCCGGCCATTTTCAGCCCCGTGCAGCTGCCGGTTATCACCACCGATCCACGTTTGACGGTATGGCCGTGGCCGCCGGCGCGGGCGGCGAACCAGATCAACGAGCTAAGCGGGTGGCCAAGCACCTCGGCGCCGGTGCCAGCGGCGACCTCATTGCCGTCGATGAACATGGAGGCGCCTTCCTGGCTCAAATCCCTGTCACGCCAGTTCTCAATCTCGGGGCCCAGCACCACGGCACCATTTCCGGCGCCATCGGCGATAAGCTGGGCGATACCGTATCCAGCCGGTTTATCAAGGCGCGGGCTGACAAATTCAATGGCGATATGAGCGGCCCCCAGATACTCTAATATTGCGCGCCTACTCAAAGGCTCGGGGTTCGGCGGCAGGTCTTTGGCAAATACAAAGGCGAATTCAGCCTCAACGCCAAAGACATGATAATGCCGGGAGGCCAGTTTCGCTGGGTTTTGCAGAATATCCCGTGCAAATAGCGGCCCGTAGAAAGGTTCATCAGTGCCGAACAACGCCTGGGCCTGGGGCGCCGTGGCCCCGACTTTCCAGCCCGCCAGCTTGTCGTCCCACAGGTTGATGAACGCTTTCTGGATTGCGTAACCGTCCTCAGAACAAGCAGGTGCGCAATCTGCAGGCAGCCCGTCTATCGCTTTGTGGTCGGTTCGCGCCGCAGCGAAAATCGCCGCAGCCGTTTCAATATTGTCCATGGCAACGCATTCCTCGTAATTGGCAGAAATCGAGCCAGAATTACGGTTCGTTTTTGGTTTCAGTCAAGTGAGAATGAAGGCAGAGGTGTATTTCCAAAACCAATATTGTTCCTCAATTCAGGTCTTATTTGAGCACTTTCAGGAAATGTTTCAGCGGAATTTCTGGAAAGAGCTCTAACCGCCGAGCAAACGGGCCGGCATGGCTTCGATAATGCGGCGGAACGGTTCAGTGTTGCCGGTGGCACGAGCGACCACCAGAGCCCCCTCAATCGAAATGACCACATCTTCGGCGCGCATTTGGGCGGTGGCTTTTTCAACACCTGCTTCGCAAAGCGTGCGGGCAATGGAACTCACCCAATAACTCACCGCCTCGGAAAGTTTTTCGGCAAAACCCTCCCGGGCGCCGCCGATGGAAAATACATCAATCAGACAGGCGCGGTTGCCACCGTCGTAAAACCGGTCCAGGGCCTGGGCCATTCGGGTCAAGCGCAATTCAAGATCGCCCCTTCCGGCGAGGCGGGCCAGAACCTCTCGGGTAAATGTCGCGGAGACCCGGTCATAGACCGCAACTGCCATCTCGCGTTTGCCGCCGGGGAAATGGTGGTAGAGGCTGGCCTTGCCCAGGCCGGTCTGGTTTGCCAGGTAATTCAGGCTGGTCCCGTCAAAGCCTTCCCGCACAAAGATATCGGCAATGGTATCGGTGAGGATTCGGGCATTTGTGCGCGGAGTCATGCGGGCCTCATTTAGTTGGAAACCGAACGTTCGTTTGAGTAGCACATCAAGACGACGGTCAAAAGCCCAATTCTATACCTTCCGCCCATTCAGCCGCGCTTCGGCTCTTTGCCGACCAATGAAAGGCAGGAATGCCGCCAGCTCGGGGCCGCGCCCCTGCCCGGTCAGGGCAAAACGCAAAGGTGCGAACAATGCCCTGCCTTTTCGGTTTGTCGCCTCTGAAACTGAAGCGGTCCATTGGCTCCAGCTATTGCCGTCCCAGGGTTCGGGCGGCAGAAGACCGGCGGCGGCGGCGCAATACTCAGCCTCATCTCCGATCACCGGCTCCACCGGCCCTCGCGCCACATCCCACCAGGTGCGAGCATCAGCGAGAGTCCCAAGATTGCCACGCACCGCGAGCCAAAATGCCTCGCCGCCGCCAACGCCAAGCCGTGTCAGCTCGCCCTCCACCGCCCCATGGTCCCGCCCATGCAGCAGGCGGGCATTGACCAGCGCCAGCTCCTCAGGGTCAAAGCGTGCCGGCGAGCGGGACAATTTGGCAAAATCAAACTGCGCCACCAGGCTGCTCATGGTCTGGTGCGGCTCGATCGGGTCCGAAGTGCCGATGGTCGCGGCATAACTCGCCACCGCCATGGCTTCAAAGCCTGCCTCGGCCATATCCTTCAGCGACAGGGCGCCGTCGCGTTTGGACAGCCGCCCGCCCTCGACATTCACCAATAAGCTGTGATGGGCGAATTCCGGCGGTGTCGCGCCCAGGGCCTCGAAAAGCTGGATCTGCGGGGCGGTATTGGCGACATGGTCCTCGCCGCGAATGACATGGCTGATCCCGTGGTCGAAATCATCGACAACACTTGGCAGGGTATAAAGATAACTGCCGTCCTCGCGCACCAGCACCGGGTCCGACAGCGAGGCGCAATCGACCGACTGAAGGCCGCGCACGCAATCGTCCCAGACGACATTCATCGGCTGGAGTTTGAAGCGCCAGTGGGCGCGCCGGCCTTGCGCCTCAAGGGCAGCGCGATCGACATCGCTAAGGGTCAGGCCTTCACGATCGTAAATTGGCGGAAGGCCGCGCAACAGCTGGCGTTTACGCTTGCGCTCCAGCTCCTCGGCGGTTTCGTAACAGGCATAAAGGCGGCCATCGGCTTTAAGAGTTTGGGCAATGGCATCGTAACGGGCGACCCGTTCGGACTGGCGGTCGAACAGATCATGGGCCAGCCCCAGCCAGGCAAGGTCCCGTTGAATGGCTTCGGCAAAGGCCGCGGTCGAACGTTTCTCGTCAGTATCATCAAGGCGCAGCAAAAACCGGCCACCCATTTTGCGCGCGAACAGCCAGTTGACCAGCGCGGTGCGGGTGTTGCCAATATGCAGATGGCCGGTGGGGCTTGGGGCGAAACGAACCGTGACAGACATGGATTATTCCCGGTCCCTGAAGCCGTTGGTGATCGGATACCGGCGGTCCCGGCCGAAATTCTTGGCCGAAATCTTAACCCCGGGCGCCGCCTGACGGCGTTTGTATTCAGCAATATAGAGCATGTGCTCGATGCGTCCCACTAGTTCGGCGTCGTGGCCACTGGCAACCAGATCATCGCGCGATGCGTCCTCTTCCACCAGCCCGCGTAAGATATCGTCGAGCACGTCGTAAGGCGGCAA
>QILX01000136.1 GCA_003232175.1 Hyphomicrobiales bacterium
CGGGTCGCTTACACGTTTTTAAACGGCGCCTATGCCACCCACCGCCTGGTGCCGGCCAGTCATCTGGTCAGCCTGCCCGATGCGATTGACGACCAGGTTGCTGCGGCGATCATGCTCAAGGGGTTGACGGCCCACTATCTCATTCATCGCAGTTTCAAGGTCAAATCCGGGGACTGGGTCCTGGTCCACGCCGCCGCTGGCGGTGTCGGCCTGATTGTCGGCCAGTGGCTGAAAGCCCTTGGCGTCACCGCCATAGGCACCGCCGGCGGTGCCAAAAAATGCGCCCTGGCGGCCCAAAACGGCTACGCCCACACAATCGACTACCGCACCGAGGATGTGGCGGCCCGCGTGGCGGAAATCACCGGCGGGGCCGGGGTGGACGCGGTTTATGACAGTGTCGGCAAGGACACCTATGAGAGCTCGCTTGCGGCGCTGAAAACCTTTGGAACCCTGATCAGTTTCGGTCAGGCTTCGGGGCCGGTGACCGAATTCAAACTCGCCGATCTGGCCAAGAAGTCCCTAAGCGCCACCCGGCCGACATTGTTTCACTTCATCGCCGACCGCGATTACCTGGAAAAGGCCGCAGCCGACCTCTTCGCCATGGTGGCGGGCGGCAGGATCAACATCGCCATCAACCAGACTTTACCATTGGAAGAAGCCGCCGAGGCGCACCGCCTGCTGGAGGGGCGAAAAACCACCGGCTGCACGGTGTTGGTGCCCTAATGTCTGTGGACAATCACGATTGGACGATTGAATAGGTGTCAGCGGATTTTTTTACCGGTTTTCGCTTCATAAGCGGCCCGTACCGCTTCGGCGATCTCCTGGGTCGCGTCAAGCGGCGTAACCGGCCAGGTTTCCAGTTGGCCGTCAAACCACCGCACCGCACCGGTGGCGATGATACTGTCGTGAAAGCGGGCGAACTTCGCCGAGGCGCCGGGCAGGGGCAGCATATAAACCGGTTTGCCGGTGAAAGCGGCTTCGCCAACCATATTTACACTGTCGCAGCTCACCAATAGCCAGTCGGCATGGGCGAGCAGACCGTGATAGGGGTTAGTGCCCTCAAAATCCCACACATAGGCGTCAAGGCCGCTCAGGGCGTCCCTGAGATGGGATGTATTGGCCGTGCCCGTCCGACGCGAGGGGGTAACGATGAAACCGATATCCCTGGTTTGGGCAAGGGCGCTAAGATCGGTGGCCAACCGGTCGATCTGGGTCGCGCCCAGGGTAAAAACACTGTTGTTGCCGCCGAGTATCACACCCAGGCGCCGGGGCGGAAGGTGGGCAAAGGTCTCAGCAATTTCGCGCTTGGCGCGAGCGAGTTTATCTACCGTCAGGATATGGGGCGAGACGACGGTGGAAATGACATTAGCACCTTCCACCCGATCATGGGCCAAGGGGAATACCAGATCGAAATTGGCGGGATTGATTTTAGGATTTTTCAGAAAGACGGTGAAAACGCCCGATTTGGCCAGGCGACGTAAATAGGGTACCGCCTGGCGGCAGGAGGCAAAGGCGATGTCCGGCCAGGGCGGCGCAAATCCCGGCGCCGGCGCAGGCGGCCCCCAGGGCGCCAGCCAGCTATATGGCCGGGGCGGCGCCACCACATGGGTGGTCGCATTTAATCCAAGCGCCGCCGCCACGCCCTCGCACTGTACGGCATTGCCCTTGGCCCCGTCATGAATCAACCAGACGGTGTGCGCGTTTGCCATGGGTCAATCGGCCATGAATTCAGGCGTAGGAGACTTTCAGGATTTCGTAGCTTTTGCCGCCGCCCGGTGTCGCCACCTCGACGCTGTCGCCATTGGTTTTGCCCATCAGGGCGCGGGCGATGGGGGAGGTGACAGAAATCCGTCCCTCCGCGGCATCAGCTTCCAGCTCGCCGACGATCCTGTAAGTGACTTCGGCTTCGGTGTCCTCGTCTACGAGTTTGACATTGGCGCCAAACGTCACCGTATCGCCGGACAGTTTTGAAATATCGATCACATCGGCGCGACTGAGTTTGTCTTCCAGCTCAGCGACTTTTGCCTCGTTCAGCCCCTGCTGTTCCTTGGCGGCGTGATATTCGGCATTCTCGGACAGATCGCCATGTTTACGCGCTTCGGATATCGCCTGGATGATACGCGGGCGTTCGATGGATTTCAGGCGCTTGATTTCATCGACTAGATGCTCATGGCCATCTTGTGTCATCGGCACACGTTCCATGGTCTTATTAGCTCCTCTTCAAACAAAAACTCGCCCTCGAAGTGGAAATTCCCCCCCAACTCCGGCACGGTTGAACGCTCAAGTCTTTCACAAACTAGGCTTCACGCCTAGTGGATTTTGGTTGACTAGAGTGTTTCACATTCAGACGGCGAAGATTAAACTTCAGATGGCCAGATAGGTCTGCAGGGGCGTAACTTCAAGCTGACCACCGGCAAATGCCTCAATCCCGAGCACTGCAGCACGCGCGCCGGCAAGAGTGGTGTAATAGGGGATGCGGTGCATCAAGGCCTCCCGCCGGAGCGATTTTGAATCCTCCAGTGCAGCCGCCCCCTCGGTTGTATTGAACACAAGGGCCACATCGCCGTTTTTCATCGCATCGACAATATGGGGCCGGCCCTCCAAGACCTTGTTGACCCGGGAACAGTCGACACCATGGGCGGCGAGGTAGGCTTGAGTGCCGTCGGTGGCGAGAATTTCAAAACCCATATCGCGTAGGCAAGCCATGGGCTTGACGACACCGGCCTTGTCAGTATCGCGCACCGAAACAAAAACCGTGCCCGCCGATTGCCCGGCAACGGTCGACGCCTGCGGCAGAACCGAGCCCGCGCCCAGCTGAGCCTTGGCGAATGCCATGGGAAAATCGCGCCCCAACCCCAGAACCTCACCGGTGGACCGCATCTCGGGGCCTAAAATAGTATCAACCCCGGCAAAGCGGGCGAAAGGAAAGACCGCTTCCTTGACCCCGACATGGCCCATGGTAAAGGGCGGTGGCGCCAAATCGGCGAGGTGTTCGCCGGCCATGATACGGGCGGCAATCTTGGCAATCGGGTGGCCCACGACCTTGGCGACAAACGGCACCGTGCGGCTGGCGCGTGGATTGACTTCCAATACGTGGATCCGGTCGTCCTTGATGGCGAATTGAACATTCATCAGCCCAACCACGTCAAGCGCCCTTGCCAGGGTCCGGGTCTGGTCTTCAAGCTCAGCGATCATGTCGGCGCTCAACGAATAGGGTGGCAGGGCGCAGGCGCTATCGCCGGAATGCACCCCGGCCTCCTCGATATGCTCCATCACCCCGCA
>QILX01000108.1 GCA_003232175.1 Hyphomicrobiales bacterium
TGTCCGGCACAACGCCTAAGGCTGAGGCGTCGGCATAGGCGGTCACATTATGAATTTTAGCGTCTGCGCCCTTTGCCATCAATCCGGCGCCAGCGCCGATGGCTCCGGCCAGCGGAGCAGCGATAACGGTTCTTCGGTCGATTGGCATCGACAGGCCCTTTCAGCAAAACGCGGACATGATCCGTGAAGGGTCCTAGTCTGCCTCCCATAGGTTTAGAATTTCCTCCGCTGCGACCGCCGGGATCATTTTACCCCTGGCCACGGCGTCTTGCAGGCGCGGCAGGGCGTCCCTGACCCTGGGTGCGGTGTTAAACCGGTTCAGCACCCGGTCCTCAATCAGACGGTTAAGCCATTCGACCTGCTGGTTCTGCCGCCTGGTCAGGTGTTTTCCGGAAATTTTCGAGGCTTCATCGTGGCGCAAAACTTCGGCCCAGAGTTTATCGATGCCACTATTTTCAATCGCCGATACAGTCAGCACCGGGGGGCGGCGGTGCGGCGAAACCGGGGAGAGAATATTCAGTGCGGCGCGGGTCGCCGCGGCGCCGCGCATCGCGGCGGCCTCAAGCTCGCCGTCGGCTTTGTTGACCACAAAAATATCGGCGATCTCCAGAACGCCCTTCTTCAGGCCCTGAAGATCATCGCCGGCACCGGGGAGCATGAGGACGATCATGATGTCGACCATCGGACTGCCCGGTTCCAACGGTTTCGACAATGACAACATCAAAACCGGCGGCTTCGCAAAGCAGCATGGCTTCGCGTGTGGTCCGCGCCACGCCCCCCAAGGTGGCACCCGAAGGCGAGGGACGTATAAAGGCGTGAAAGTCCCCGGCCAGCCGCCCCATGCGGGTTTTATCACCAAGGATCGAGCCGTGGGTGCGGGTGGAGGAGGGATCGACCGCCAGCACCGCGACCCGGTGTCCTTTAGAAGTGAGATTGACGCCAAGCTGGTCGATGAGTGTGGATTTGCCAACCCCCGGCGCCCCGGTGATGCCGACCCGGACAGCGTCGCCGGTTTTGGGCAGTACGGCCTGCAATAGCCTGCCGGCTTCAGCCCGCTGGTCGGTCCGGGTGGTCTCGATCAGAGTTATGGCGCGGGCCAACGCCACCCGGTCGCCGGAGATAACCGCCGCTGCCAGCGTGCCGGTCGCATTCAAGCCAGGCTCCACGCCCGCCATTCAGCCGGCCTCCATCGCAACGAGCCGGGTGGCCAGCGAGCCGACGTGAAGTTCGAGCCTGTGACTGTCGGGATCAAGAAAATAGAACGATGAACCTTCGCTTTTGTTGTTTTTCCAAATGGTTGCGCCGGATTGTTCGACTAATTCGCAAAGAGTGGAGAATTCAGCTTGCACCACATTGAAAGCCAAATGGGTGTAGTCGGGGTGTGGCGCGGTCCGTGTCTTGGCGTCCGGTGACAGGCACAACCATAAAGCTCCCGCTTCCAGATAGGCTCCGCCGGACCACTTTTTGCGAAGCTGAAAGCCCAGAACATTGCGGTAGAACGCCACCGACAGGTCAAGGTCGCTCACCGCCAGGGTGACATGGTTGAGGCCGCGAACCCCCGGCGGGCTCATTCCGCGGCTTGGCCGGCTGCGTAGCCGCGGGCGGCGTTCAGTTTGGTGATAAGATCGGTGGCGGCCTCGGCGATGATGGTGCCGGGGGGGAATATGGCGGCGGCGCCGGCAGCGCGCAGGGTGGCAAAATCCGCTTCGGGAATAACGCCGCCCACCACGATCATGATATCATCGCGATCCAGTGCCTTTAGCGCCCTGGCCAGCGCCGGAACCAGGGTCAAATGGCCGGCGGCAAGTGACGAGACCCCCAGAATGTGCACATCGTTTTCCACTGCCTGGCGGGCGGCTTCCTCAGGGGTCTGGAACAGCGCTCCGATATCGACATCGAAACCCAGGTCGGCAAAGGCGGAAGCGATGATTTTTTGGCCCCGGTCATGGCCGTCCTGGCCCATTTTTGCCACCAGTATCCGAGGGCGCCGTCCGTCGGCACGGGCAAAGGCGTCCACCAGGGCAAGGACCGGGGTCAACTGGTCGCTCATCTTTCCTACCTCGCTGCGATATACCCCCGATATTGATTGGCTTTGGGCGCTGTGGCGGCCAAAAACCTTTTCCATCGCCTGGGTGATTTCTCCAACCGTCGCTTTGGCCCGGACGGCGTCGATAGCGCCAGCGAGAAGATTGCCGGTACCGGATTTGGCCATTTTTGCAAGATCGTCAAGGGCTGATTGGGTTGCGGTTCCGTCGCGCTCGGATTTCAATCGGGTCAACTTGGCGATCTGAGCCTGCCGGACCGTGGCATTGTCGATTTTGAGCACTTCAATATTGTCGGGGTCGTCGGATCGGTAAGCGTTGACGCCAACAACCGTCTGCACGCGTGCATCGATGCGGCCTTGCGTCCGCGCCGCCGCTTCTTCAATGCGCATTTTTGGCAGCCCCGCCTCTATGGCTCTGGCCATGCCGCCCATGGCTTCAATCTCTTCGATATGGGTCAAGGCTCTGGTGGCAAGATCATGGGTCAGGCGCTCGACGAAGAAGCTGCCGCCCCAGGGGTCGGCGGTGGCGCATACACCGGATTCTGCTTGCAGGAACAGCTGGGTATTGCGGGCTATGCGGGCGGAAAAATCCGTTGGCAGGGCAAGGGCCTCGTCCAGCGCATTGGTGTGCAGCGACTGGGTGCCGCCATGGGTTGCCGCCATGGCCTCGACGCAAGTGCGGGTGACATTGTTAAAAACGTCCCGCGCGGTGAGGCTCCAGCCGCTGGTCTGGCAATGACAGCGTAGTGCCGAAACACGCGGGTCATTGGGGGCAAAGGGCTGCATCAGCCTGGCCCACAAAAGCCGCGCGGCCCGCAATTTGGCGATTTCCATGAAAAAATTCATGCCGATGCCGAAAAAAAACGACAGACGTGGCGCAAAGTCGTCGATATCAAGTCCGGCCGCGATGCCGGCGCGAACATATTCCACCCCATCAGCGAGCGTGTAAGCCAACTCCAGGTCCGCCGTCGCGCCGGCTTCCTGCATGTGATAGCCGGACACCGAAATCGAATTGAACTTCGGCATATTGGCGGAGGTGAAGGCAAAAATATCGGCGATGATGCGCATCGATGCCTTTGGCGGGTAGATATAGGTGTTGCGGACCATGAACTCCTTCAAAATGTCATTTTGAATGGTGCCGGTCAGCTTTTTCGGCATCACGCCTTGTTCCTCCGCCGCCACCACATAAAGCGCCAGTATCGGGATCACCGCGCCATTCATGGTCATCGACACGCTCATCTCACCAAGCGGGATGCCGTCGAACAAAGTGCGCATATCAAGGATCGAATCAATCGCCACCCCGGCCATGCCGACATCGCCGATGACGCGAGGGTGGTCGGAATCGTAACCCCGGTGGGTCGCCAGATCAAAAGCGATCGAAAGGCCCTTTTGGCCGCCGGCCAGATTTCGCCGGTAAAACGCATTGGAGTCCTCGGCGGTGGAAAACCCGGCATATTGCCGGATCGTCCAGGGTCGGCTGACATACATGGTGGGGTAGGGCCCGCGCAAATAGGGCGGCAATCCGGGCCAGGTGTCGGTTGTGTCCAGACCGGCCACGTCGCCTGGGCCATAGGCGGCGCGGAAGGCAATCCCCTCAGGTGTTAGCATTTCCGTAGCCCCCGAAGCGGGACGGCATGATGGCGGCCGCCATTCGGTTGCCGAAAAATCAGGAATCCGGGTCATGCTGGCCAGGGCTCCGTAACTGGCGGCTCATCATTTTCATTTTCAAAGGCATTTACGCCGACAATCTGGCGCTGGCCGCTGTTGATTTCCGCCTCGCGGACCGCTCTAGCCTC
>QILX01000285.1 GCA_003232175.1 Hyphomicrobiales bacterium
ACAAGGTTTCCACCAGACCGGCGGCTTTGACCGCGGCGACCAGCGTGGTGTGGTCAGCAGAATTCACCGCGTTTTCGATGATGTTTTTGGATTCAAGCGACGGCGCCGAAGCGCGGATCATCGCAAAACAGTCTATCCTAAAATGCCTGCAGCGGCTGAAGGACCAGCAAAAACAATTAATTCTGCTGGCGTTCTACCAGGGCTATTCCCACGATGAGCTGGCGGTTCGGGTTGGCCGGCCCCTGGGGACGGTCAAAAGTGATGTACGTCGCGGTTTAGCCAATCTTCGGTTCTGTCTTGAAGGTTGATTTTTAATTTCTCGTCTGACAAGGGCAATATACATCACGATTTTAGACCACTCCGCGGCGGAATTTGTTTTGGGCACGCTTGCCGTCGAACAGATGAAAATTATCCAAGAAAATTTGGCTCACGATGCCGCTGCCCGGGCCTGTGTAGGGTTCTGGGAAACCGAATTTCAGGTGCTGGCGAACGCTGTGCCCCCGGTTGATCCCGCGCCCGCGTCCCTTGCCGCCATCGAGGCGACCCTTGACGGTCTGCCGCCCCCCGGCGCCACCACCGTTCGTTGCACCGAAGGCGACTGGGTCGAAATCCGAGACAGGGTGTACTAAAAGTCCCTGTTCATCGACCGCCAGACCGAAACCGAAAGTAATCTCCTTCGCCTTGAGGCGGGCGCAACCCTTCCGGCCCACAGCCACGGGCAGACCGAGGAGTGCCTGGTGCTTGAAGGCGAGCTGACCGTTGACCTCACAAAGTTTCGCGCTGGGGATTATCAGGTCATCCCGGCGCATGTTCCCCACCTGCCGACCACGACGCAAAACGGTGCCTTGATGTTTATCCGCCGGGAGCTGGAATTGTAAAAATTGGCGATCACGTGGAGTTTGAGTTGAAGTGGCGATCTTTTGGCCGCATATGGCGGTGGACGTATTCAGCCGCCGAATGCCAAAGGAACAAAATCCGTGTCAGCCCCAAAGCCCAAATTAGATGCCGGCACCTTGCCGGAATGGAACCTTCAGGATCTATACCCCTCGCCCTCGTCGGATGAACTTCAGACCGATCTGGAGCGCGTAGCGACCGACACCGCGGCCTTTGCCGACCGGTGGGCGGGTAAGCTCGCACAGGCCGCTGCCGCCGGTGGCGGTAAACTGGCGCAGGCGCTGAAAGACTACGAGGCGCTGTCGGACCTGATCGGCCGCATCGGGTCATTCGCCGGGCTGACCTATGCCTCCAATACCGCCAGCCCGCAGAACGCCAAGTTCTATGGCGATACCCAAGCCCGGCTGAATGAAATCACCACCGGGCTGATCTTCTTTGAGCTGGAATTCAACCGCATCGAGGATGATGTGATGGCGGCGGCGCTTGAGGATCCGGCCCTGGCCCATTACCGGCCCTGGATCGAGGATACCCGCAAAGAACGGCCCTATCAACTTGATGACCGGACCGAAAAACTGTTCCACGAAAAGGCCATGACCGGCACCAGGGCCTGGAATCGGCTGTTCGACCAGACCATGACGGCTCTACGATTTGACGTTGACGGCCAGTCCCTGGCCCTGGAGCCGGCGCTGAATCTGCTGAGCTCGCCCGAGGAACCCAAGCGCAAAATCGGCGCCCAGGCCATTGCCAAGACCCTTGGCGACAACATTGATACCTTCGCCCTGATCACCAACACCCTGGCAAAAGACAAGGAAATTTCCGACCGCTGGCGGGGCTTTGAGGATATCGCCGATGGCCGCCATCTGGCCAACCGGGTCGAGCGCGAGGTCGTCGATGCCCTGGTGGCCTCGGTTCGGGCGGCCTATCCGCGCCTGTCCCACCGTTATTATGCGCTAAAAGCCAGATGGATGGGCATGGAAAAGCTCAACCACTGGGACCGCAATGCACCGCTTCGGGAAGACGACGACCGGCTGATCGGCTGGGAGGAGGCCCGCGAAACGGTGCTGGGCGCCTATAACGGGTTCACGCCGCAGATGGCTGAAATCGCGGCACGCTTTTTTGATCGCGGCTGGATCGATGCGCCGGTGCGGGAAGGCAAGTCCCCGGGCGCCTTCTCCCACCCCACGGTGCCAAGTGCCCACCCTTATGTGCTGCTCAATTATCAGGGCAAACCGCGCGATGTGATGACGCTCGCCCATGAGCTGGGCCATGGTGTGCATCAGGTGCTGGCGGGCCCGCGCGGCGCGCTGATGGCGCCAACGCCCCTGACGCTGGCCGAAACTGCAAGTGTTTTTGGCGAGATGCTGACCTACCGCTCCTTACTGGCCTCGGCCAAGAGCCCGGCGGCGCGCAAGGCGATGATCGCCGGCAAGGTCGAAGACATGCTCAATACCGTTGTTCGTCAGATCGCCTTTTACAGCTTCGAGCGCCAGGTTCACACCGAGCGTAAATCCGGCGAGTTGACGGCGGCGCGCATCGGCGAAATCTGGCTCGAAATTCAGACCGAGAGCCTGGGCCCGGCAATCCGTTTCGGCGAGGGGTACGAGCATTTCTGGAGCTATGTGCCCCATTTCATTCACTCACCGTTCTACGTCTATGCATATGCTTTCGGCGATTGCCTGGTAAATTCGCTTTATGCGGTTTATGAAAACGCCGAGGACGGGTTTGCACAAAAATACCTTGATCTTCTGGCCGCCGGCGGCACCAAGCATCATTCAGAACTCCTCGCCCCCTTCGACCTGGACGCCCGCGACCCTGAATTCTGGCAGGCCGGCATCGGATTGATCGACGGCATGATCAGTGAGCTGGAAGAGATGGATGGGTAATCTTTTTTGCTTAAACTGCCAATTTCCATCATCCCGAAGTAACGAAGCCATTGCCCCGGGGGGCAGCTTTGCTGTAACTCGTTTGATTGAGACTTCGAAAAGGATCCTTGGGGGACAAAACCATGTCTGAGCAAGACATTCCGGCGATGGACTATGACGAGCATCAGCGCACCTACGACTTTTTTGTCGAGGTTTGGAAAACCGGTGTCATAGCCTCGTTGCACGCCCTGATTGCCATTTTGTTGCTGACCAACGTTTCCACCGGTTTGGGAATGTTCGCCGCCGTAAGTCTGACCATCGCCGGTATGGTTGCCGGTCTCATCGGCATCTTTGTCGGCAAGGGCGGCTGGATCGCGCCGATGGTAATAAGCTTTCTGATGATTATGCAGCTGACTTACGTTTTCAGCTGAGCGGGAATATACATACCCGGCCGACAACGCCTGGCAGTGCCGGCGTGAATACCTCTGTGACCGGTTCGATATGAAAATCGCCATTGGAGTTGAAGCCGATAAAAACGAGGCCAGGGTCGCCGCCTCGCCCGATTCGGTCAAAAAACTCATTGCCCTTGGCGCTGATGTCGCCTTGCAGGCCGGCGCTGGCGCGGGGTCGTTTTTTTCCGATGACGCCTATGCCCAGGCGGGCGCCAGCATCGCTAAAACAGCAGCGGCGGCGTTCAAAGATGCCGATATCGTGCTTCTGGTGGGCCGGCCCGATGCGGGCCAGCTGGGCGCGATGAAAAAGGGCGCCATGCTTGTCGGCAATATGGACCCCCATGGCGACAGGGCGGGGCTCGAGGCACTGGCCAAAGCCGGGCTTGA
>QILX01000165.1 GCA_003232175.1 Hyphomicrobiales bacterium
GACTACGATAAAATGTTGGCCGAATTCATTGTCAAGCGGGGTGGCGAGCTGGCACGCCGGCAATCGGCCGTCCCGGCGTAAGCCCGGCGCTATGGGGTAGAATTATCCAGCCAATCCATCGCCGGTCTTCTGTCTATCCATGGCGACGCCCGCTCAAGCTGGCCCGCCAGGGCGAACAGAAGTTCCTCTTCGCCATCGGCGCCACAAAATGGCACCCGACCGGCCAGAGTTGGCGTCTGCCAGATGATGTGCCCGGGGAAAAAACCGGAGATAGCCCCGGTTCTGCGGCAACGGTGCTGGGTGTCGTCGCCAGGAACACCAACACCAAGGCTACGGTCAAGACCCGCGATGTCGTCTGGTACCGGGCGGGGCGTTTAACTTATTCCGCATTGGACGGATCGTCGCGGTCTTCCTGTTTTGTTCTTGTTGTGCCATGATCGCCCATCACATTAATTTTGGAGGGTGGCCATGCGCCGGGCCGAACGACTTTTTCGTCTTGTCCAGGTCCTGCGGGCTGCCGGGGCCTCGCGCACCGCCGAGCACATCGGCGCGGTGCTGGAGGTCTCCAAACGCACGGTTTATCGCGATATTGCGCATCTTCAAGGCTCGGGCCTGCCAATTGATGGCGAGGCGGGGGTTGGTTATCTACTTCGCCCCGGATTTGATTTACCGCCGATGACTTTTACCACCGAACAGATCGAGGCTTTGGCGCTCGGCGCACGGCTGGTCAAGGCTGTGGGGGATGATCAGATCGCTGCGTCGGCACAAGAAGTTCTCGGCAAGCTTGAGGCAGTGCTGCCTCCACAGGCGGCCCGGCGGCTGACCGAAACCCCGTATTTTGCCTTCGTCAACACGCCGACCGACTCCAGGTCTTTACCCAAGCTTCGCCGCGCCATCCGGGAGAAGATCAAAATCCGCATTGATTATAAGCGGCTGGATGGCGAGATGACCCACCGGACATTGCGTCCGCTGGCCCTTATCTGCTTTGGCCCGGTATGGCTTTTGACCGCCTGGTGCGAGCATCGCGGCGATTTTCGCAATTTCCGCACCGACAGGATTGCCGGTCTGGTGGAATTGGATGAGAATTTCGGGGACGAACCTGGCCGGTGCCTGGCCGACTACAGCCAAACTTTCAAGCGCGAGGGGATGGCCGCACATGAGTTTTGAAAGCTGGCTTGTCTTCATGACCATTTGGACCCTGGCGAGCCTGCCTCTGGGTCCAAATGCGCTGAATTGCATCGCTTCCTCGGCGGCGTTTGGGTTTGCGCGGGGCCTGTGGAGCGTATTCGGAGTGTTTGTCGCGGCCAATATTCACATGGCCCTGGCGCTGTCCGGCATTGCGGTATTTTTGCACACATATCCGGTTCTGTTTGAAGTGCTGCGCTGGCTGGGTGTTGCCTATCTTGCGTGGATGGGTGTGACGATGTGGCGCACCCGAGCCGGTTTTGAACTCGGTGACGAGGTGCAGCCGTGGTCAGCGTGGCGGGTGGTCGGCCGCGCCATTGCGATCTCGCTGACCAACCCAAAAGCGATTTTTGTGTGGTTGGCGATTTTCACCCAGTTCATTGATGGCGCTTTGCCTCTTTTGCCACAGTTTTCTGTACTGGCCCCGTCGGCGCTGGCGGTGACGCTTGTGGTTTATACCGGGTATTGTGGGGTTGGACTGGGTGTCAAACGGCTATTGTCCGGTCGCCGCAAACTGTGGTTTGATCGCCTCTCCGGTTCGGCCTATCTGGCGTTTGCCGTGGGGCTTGCCTCAGCGGACTTGCGGAAAAACTGATTCCGCGTCATCTGGCGATTGGCTACCGGTATTTGAATTCCTCAAGCCAAAGCCAGCTGGATTTCGGGATGTCGGTGAATTTTCCGTCGCCGTATTTGCGTTCGGAACGCATCAGTCAAACCGGTTCAGGCAACCACGGTGAACTGTCCCATCATGCCGGCGTCTTCATGCTCAAGGTTATGGCAGTGGTACATGTAGGGCAGGTCGGGGTCGGCGTAGTCGGCAAATCCGAGGAGGAGGCGCACCTGTTCTCCCGGCGGCACAACCACCGTGTCCTTCAGCCCGGCCTCTACGGGAAGTGGCGGGGCGCCCATGCGATCAAGGATGCGGAACTGGACATCGTGAATGTGGAACGGGTGGGTCAACATTGTTGGATTGTCGATGATCCACACCTCTTCGGTGCCCAGCCGAACCACTTCATCAATGCGGTTCTTGTCCATGGCACGGCCGTTGATGGTCATGCCACCACCGCCACCACCACCCATCATGCCTCCCATCATGCCCATGCCCAGGGTGAATTTTCTGGTACGAACCGCCGCAGAGGGGTCAGGAGTTTCCAAGGTTGTCAGCCGACGGGGAAGTTCGATGGCTTTTCTGCGCCCCTCGTCGGGGCGGATATCAAGGATATCAAAATCAGTCTGATCTCCCATAATCCTGGCCATCATGCCGCCGCCCATCATACCGCTTTGTGGGGGGGTTGTGCTTTGCAGGATAACCGGTCGGCCGTCGCTGACATCGACGATGATTTCTGCCCGCTCCGCCGGCGCCAGGGTGATGGCCGTGGTTTCGACCGCGCTTTCCAGGAGGCCGCCATCGCTGGCGATCTGGTGAAACTTGCGACCGTCGCTGAATTTCAGGGTGTATATCCGGGCATTTGAGCCATTAAGGATACGCAGGCGTAAACTGTCGGTGGTGGCGACAAAATAGGGGTTAACAGTACCGTTGACGAGCATGGTGTCGCCCGTCATCCCCATCATTCCATCGCGCATTGAGGTGAGGTATTCAAAGGCGCCGTCATCTCCAAAGCGGCGATCCTGAATGACCAGGGGAATGTCGTCAACGCCATAGTCCTGAGGCAGGCCAAGGTTACCGGATTGCTCGTCCTCGACGAAGATCAGACCGGCGAGGCCGTGAAAGACCTGAATCCCGGTCCTGTGCATCATATGGGAGTGATACCAGAATGTCGCGGCGCGCTGCCTGACTTCAAAACTTGGAGACCAGTTGCCGCCATCGTCGATCGTCTGGTGCGGTCCGCCGTCGGCGGCGGCAGGGAGATGCAGGCCGTGCCAGTGCAGGGTCGTCGCTGCGCCAATCCGATTTTGAACATTCAGCTTGACGGTTTCGCCGGCGCGAAACTTCAAGGTCGGGCCAAGATAGTCGCCGTTGATACCGTAGGTGGGGGTATTCAGATTTTCAGCGAAACGGCTTATCCCCTGGCTCAGGCCCAGGTCGAAATT
>QILX01000005.1 GCA_003232175.1 Hyphomicrobiales bacterium
GGCAAAAAACTGCTCGACCTGATCGCCAAGATGTAATCGGCGGCGATCGGTGAAACTTCCGGCAAAATCCGCCGGGGAGGCACATGACGCCCCCCCGGCGCCCTTCCCGGCGCTTCACCGGTGGATTGGCCATGCCGCTCAGGCGGCGGCGGTTGCCGGCGCCGGGGTGGTCATCCTGATGATGTCGGTGGTCGGCTATTCCGTCGTCAACCGCTATATCCTGGGCACCCCGATCACCTGGACCGACGAGCTTTCAGGCTACCTGGTGGTCGCCCTGGTGATGCTTGGGGCGGCGGAGGCTTTGCGCCGTGGCGACCACATCTCCGTTGATCTGATCACCGACCGGCTGGGGGAGACCGGCCGGCGCGTATCGGCCATCTGGGGCAATCTTCTGGTACTGGCCATGTCGGTGGCGCTGCTGATTTCGGTGCGTGGCACTATTGCCTATTCGTTCGGATTTGGCATCGTGTCCGAAGGGTACATGGAAGTGCCGATGTGGATCCCGCAATCCTTCCTGGTCCTGGGCCCGGCGCTTCTGGCCCTGGTCGCCATTTCCAATCTGTTGGTTTTGCTGAGACAAGTCCGTAACCCTTGACAACCTTTCTGATATTATCCGGACTGGTCGCCCTGCTTTTGACCGGGGTACCGATATTCGCCGGTCTGGGAATAGCTTCCATTGTCCTGATGCTGATGACCGAGGGCAATATCGGCTCCATCGCCGATACGGTATTTGGCAAGCTCGACACCGGCCTTCTCTCCGCCATCCCGATGTTCGCCTTCATGGCCCATGTCATGATCCGCTCAAAGGTGGTCGATGATCTGTTCGAGGCCGCCAATGCGCTTGTCCGCCACCTGCCCGGCGGCCTGGGGGTCGCAACAGTGCTCTCGTGCACGGTGTTCGCCGCCATTTCGGGGTCCTCGGTGGCCACCGCGCTCACCATCGGCTCCACCGCCATCCCCCAGATGCAGCGTTACGGCTACCGGCCTTCTGACGCCTATGGGGTGGTCGCGGCGGGGGGCACATTGGGCATTCTCATCCCCCCTTCCGGGCCGCTGATCCTTTACGCCATCGTCACCGAGACCTCCATTGGGGCGCTGTTCCTCGCCGGGGTCATTCCGGGGCTGATCATCGCGACGATTTTCTCGATTTTCTGTGTGGTTCAGGCAAGCTGGCGCAAGGATATGACCCGGCTGAAATGGGTCGGCTGGCGGGAATGCGCCGCGGCGTTGCGCAAATCAATCTGGGCCCTGACCCTGCCGCCCCTGGTTCTGGGGGGCATTTATGCCGGGATATTCACCGCCTCGGAGGCCGCCGCCATCGGCTCTATTCTGGCCTTGCTGATCGCGGTGGTGATCTACCGGAATTTCAGCTGGCTGGATCTTTATCAAACCGCGTTCGAAACCGTGCGCACCACCGCGATGTTGTTCATGATCCTCGCCGCCGCCGCCATGTTCGGCTACGTCGTCACCATCATGCGCCTGCCCAACGAACTGGTCGATGCGGTGATCGCCATGAACGCCTCGCCGATGATGTTCATTTTGCTGGTCATGGCGGTGATTTTTGTCCTGGGCATGTTTCTGGAAACCATCGCCATCATCCTGATCACCACCCCGATTATTTTCCCGGTTATCCTGGAGCTGGGCATCAACCCGATCTGGTACGGCATCTTGCTGATGGTTAATCTGGAACTGGCGCTGATCACACCGCCCGTCGGCATGAACCTGTTTGTCATCAAGGGCATCGCCCAGGCGCCGCTGGCGCCAATCATCCGCGGCATCATACCTTATGTTCTGCTCATGCTGCTGGGGCTGGTTATTGTATTGCTTGTGCCCGAGACCGCGACCTGGTTGCCCACCGTCGCCGGCTTTGGAATTTAGAGTTTTTGCGTTGATTAAAGTCTCACGCCATCCCGAAGAGTTTTTTCGTTGATTGATTAAGTCTGTACCATCCCGCTCCCCCACCCGGCCACCCCATAGATTGTATCCTGGGGGTGGCCGGGTGGGGGAGCGGGATGGTACAGACTTATCTAAATCAACGAAAAGACTCTTTCGACCGGTGCCGCAGACTCGAAATATGCTTTAGTTTGGAGATAATATCCGGCTCGGAGGGATGAATTGAACATGTCAGAATCCGCCTATGAACCCCTTACCGTGGAGACCATACCAGCCCGGCTGAGCGCAATTGCCGCGATCACCGAGCGCCTTGGCGCCGATGGCTCCAAATGGACCGCCACCGAGGTCGGCGACGGCAACCTCAATCTGGTTTTCATCGTCAAGAGCCCCAAGGGCCATGTCATCGTCAAACAGGCCCTGCCTTATGTGCGGCTGGTCGGCGAAAGCTGGCCACTGCCACTGAGCCGGGCTTTTTTCGAATATCACGCCCTCACCCGCCAGGGGCAGCGCGACCCGGGTTCGGTGCCCGAGATCTACCATTTCGACGAGACCCAGGCGCTGATCGTGATGGAGTACCTCACCCCCCATATCATCCTGCGCGCCTCGCTCATACAGGGAAATCTCCATGAAGGCCTTGGCCGGCGACTGGGCGAATTTTGCGCCCGGACGCTTTATCGCGGCTCCGACCTTTACATGGAAGCTGCTGCCCGCAAAGCCGATCTGGCACTCTTCGCCGGCAATGCCGCCCTGTGCGACATCACCGAGAACCTGGTGTTTTCCGACCCCTATTTCGACGCCGAAATGAACCGCCACACCACCCCGCAACTGGACCGCATCGTGGCGGACTTGCGCGCCGATATCGACCTCAAGGTGGAGGTTCAGCACCTCAAGGCGGATTTTTGCGCCCATGCTGAAACCATGCTCCACGGCGATCTGCACACCGGCTCGATCATGGTGGCGGGGAACGAGGCCAAGGTCATCGACCCTGAATTTGTCACCTACGGCCCGATGGGGTTTGATGTCGGCATGCTGATCGCCAATTTTTTCATGGCCTATTACGCCCAGCCTGGCCATGGCTCCAAATCGGACGACCGGACCGCCTATCAGGCGTGGATTCTGGAGGTGATCGCCGAGATCCAGTCGGTGTTTGCGGCGGAGTTTTCCCGTCTCTGGCGCGAAGAGCGCACCGGCATCCTCTACCAGAAAACTCTTTACGAAGATCAGGGCCACACGATCGCCGCCGAGCAGGCCCTTGGCCACCGTCTCAACACCATCTGGCGCGATACCTTGGGTTTTGCCGGGGTCGAGAT
>QILX01000281.1 GCA_003232175.1 Hyphomicrobiales bacterium
GCGTATAAATTCTGGCGTTAACCAGGGTCAGGGGCGTGCGGTCTTCAGCCAGTCCTGCCCCTGAAAACTGAAAAACCATCAGCCCCAGGGCAACTAAAGTCGATTTCGCAATCGCGGGTTTCATGCTTCCGCCTCTCATGCCTCATTGAGTTCAAGCCCGCCAGCCAGGGGGCTCACTTGGGCGTTGATGCCTCGCTCGATACCGTCTCCGGTAACCCCCGCTCGCGATGGGGCGGGTTGCCAAAAAATTTTCGGTAGCTTTTTGAAAAATTCGACATGGTGGAAAATCCGCAAGCCGCTGTCACCGCTAAAATAGGCATATCGGTCTGCAACAACAGGTGGCGCGCTCGCTTCAAGTTCCAGAAAATACCGCTTGGGTGACCGGCCGATATAGCGCCGGAACAGCCGTTCAAGCTGGCGTGTGGATAACCCGGCCTCTGCTGCCAGCTGGCTTGGGCTGACAGGGTCTTCGATACATTCATCCATAGCCTTGAGAATTCCCGAAAGGCGGGGGTGCCGCATACCGATACGGGCGGCGCGGGATGGCCTCTGGCCCTCCTGCTGTCCACGAATTGGCGAGTGGATAATTTGCTCGGCCACCTCGCTGGAAATTTCGACGCCGTGTTGTTCGGCGATAAGCGCCAGCATCATGTCCATCGCCGCCGCCCCGCCGGCGCAGGTGAACCGGTTGCGGTCAATTTCAAACAAATGCTCGGTAATCACCGTTTCGGTAAATTCCTCCTCAAACGCCAACCGGTTTTCCCAGTGAATGGTGCAGGTATAGCCATCAAGTATTCCGGCCATGCCCAGAATATGGGTGCCGGTGCACAATGCCCCGATATCCGCGCCGCGCCGAACGCGCTTTCGTAAGGACGAAATAAGGGATTTGGGCACATTGTGCCGGGGGTCAAGCCCCGAGCAAACAACCAGCGTTGCGGTTTCAGGCACCGAATTGAGCGGAATTTGCGGCTCCAGCATCAATCCGTTCGAGGCACTGACCGGCCCATCTCCGGCATAGGCCATCTGCCAGCGATAAAGTTCGCGTTCGGCAAACCGGTTGGCGAGCCGCAACGGGTCCACCGCTGAAATCACCGGTAGCATTGAATAATTGTCGAGCAGGACAAAAGTGAAACGTTGCGGCAATTCGATGGGCAATTCACCAAACATCTGACTGCCTCGCGCTCTAAACCGGCGGCGGTGGTGCGGGGTCGAATAGATGGACCGCAGCGCCAGGCCGGGAGGCAATTTCAAGCCAGCGGTAAGTGTAATCGGCATAAGACCGCAGGACATAAAGATCAACAACGTCCGGCTTGGCTGAATAATAGTGCACAAAAGCCGCAACCCCGGCAAAATTCAGCCGCCGCACCGATCCAGGCGTAAAGTCCGGCCCGAGCAGGTCCGCCGCGCCACCCTTCATGATGATTTCGCGTGCGCCCGGCCCTTCCAGCCGGAGGGCGACACGGGCATCGGACATATCAGTTGCATTGGCGTGTCCCTTGGCGGTCGCCTTGCTCAGCGCTTTGGGCAATCCAACCCCGTATTCGTAAGGGGCGACAACAAGCCATTGATCGATAGAAAGCCACAGGGCCCAAACCCGTTCCTTCGCGGTGCTGGTTCGCGGCGTTTCCGGCAATTTGAAACCAAGGGCGTCGGCCACCGCCGATTTTGCGCGTCTGTCCTTGGGCGAGATCCGCAAGTCTACCATGATCTGCCGGCCGACTTCGCCCAATTCAATAGCTGCCTCTTCAGCTGCAAGACCGCCCAGGGCACTTTGCCAGTCCAGTTCAGCCATTTTGCCGCCCCCCCTCTTTGTCGTAAAAAACCGGATCGACGATCGTGGTTTCAACCGCTTCTGATCCCACCCGCACGAACACGTTTTCGCCATGTCGCGAAATGCCGTTTTCCACCAGCCCAAGGGCGATGGAACGGCCAAGGGTCGGGCTCATATAGGTGGAGGTTACAAAACCGATGGTGGGGTAGGGGGCAAGTTGGTCCTTGTAGGTCAAATCGGTGAGGTAGGCGCCGTCGGGAAGCAGGCGGGTGGGGTCGGTCGTGCTGAGCCCAACAAGCTGCCAGCGGGCATCGCGGCTCAAATCTTTGCAAGCCAGGCCGCGCTTGCCCAGAAAATCCTTCTTTTTCTTTGAAACCGCCCAGCCAAGCCCCAGATCAAGTGGCGTGACTGTGCCGTCGGTCTCATCGCCAATGGCGATAAAACCTTTTTCAGCCCGCATGACGTGCAGAGCTTCGGTGCCATAAGGGGCGATGCCAAAATCCGCGCCCGCGGCCATCATCGCCTCCCACAACGACGCGCCGAAACCTGCCGGGCAGGCAACTTCGTAGGAAAGCTCACCGGAAAAACTCACCCGGAAAACCCGGACTTCTATGTCCTCAATCCGCCCCCCGTGCCAATCCAGATGCGGGAAAGCGTCGCGGCCAAAATCGATGTCGCTGTCCAGGGCCTGCAATATCTCCCGCGCCCTTGGGCCGGCAATACCGATCTGCGCCCACTGCTCGCTCACCGGGGTGATGAAAAGGCGCAATGCGGGCCATTCTGTTTGATGCCAGCGTTCCAGCCAGCCGGCGGTCGTATCGGCGCCGCCTGAAGTGGTGTGAATGAGAAAATGATCTTCTCCCAGACGCACCACAACGCCATCATCAAAGAGAAAACCCTGCTCATTGAGCATAAGCCCGTAGCGGCAACGGCCCGGTTTCAGGCTCGACATGATATTGGAATAGATCAGATCGAGGAATTTGCCGGCGTCCGCGCCCTTGACTTCGATTTTGCCAAGTGTCGAGGCATCCAGCAGTCCGGCATTCTCCCGCGTATTTTTTATCTCCCGGCGCACCGCCTCCGCACGGGTCAGGGCCGGGGCGCCATATGAATAGGGTCGCCGCCACAGACCCACGGGCTCAAAATCCGCGCCAAGCGCCTCATGGATTGATGTCATGGCGGTGCGGCGCACCGGCTGGAAAAGCTGTCTGACCTGACCGCCGGCGATGGCGCCGAAAGTGACCGGGGTGTAGGGCGGCCGGAAGGTTGTCGTGCCCAGATCGGCAATAGGGACACCAAGGGCGGCGGCGTGGATGGCCATGGCATTGACATTGCCGGTTTTGCCCTGATCGGTGGCCATGCCCAGGGTCGTATAGCGTTTCAGATGCTCGACCGAATTATACCCCTCGCGCACCCCCAATTCGATATCGGCGGCGGTCACGTCATGCTGAAGGTCGAGAAAATGTTTGTTGCCTTCGGCGAGCTTTCCTGCCGCAGGCACAAACCAGATCGGCTCGGGCCGCCCTTCGGCGACGGCGGAAATTTTTTCCACCGGCACAATTTTTTTGGACGCCTTTTTTTCTCCCCTGGCCACACGACCGGCGATATCTCCGGCCTGATAGCCTTGGGTGAGGGCGGCCCGAAGAGTAAAATTTCCATTGGCCGCCCCGACGATCTGCATGTGATC
>QILX01000066.1 GCA_003232175.1 Hyphomicrobiales bacterium
TCAACGAAAGACTCCAGGAGCTGATTTCCAACAGGCGGTGGATGGTTTATGATGAAATCGCAATTTTACCTACAGGAGATAGGTCCATGACCGCGACGACGTCCGGCAGCTTTCTGGATACCAAATTCGCCCGGCTGATTGCGCTGGCGCTGGCCGGGCTGGCGGCCTATGTGCTTTACGCTAACTGGGCGCCGGAAATCTTGGAAACGGTGCGGGGCAAACCGATTGTGACCGTCGTGGATGTCAGCGCGCCCGCAAAAGAGGCAACCCCGGCCCTGGATGCCTGTCTCACCCGGCGGGTCGGCGATGTCGAGACCATGAAATCTGATGGTATTATCAATGAGGCGCAATATGCGTCATTCAAGGCCAGTGCCATCAAACTTTGCCAGGCCCAGAATTAGAGCGTTTTGGGTTTTTGGTGATAACGGCCCCGGGGTCGTTGCATTCAATCATCGATAAGAAAATCATCGATGTCGCGACCCTTGGCCCGGGCTTCAAGATAGTCTTCCGTGGTGCGGGTGACTTTCCGTGTACCGGCGGAGAAGGGGTCCGTGTCGCTGTTGGCCTGGGTAACAATCCGGCAATTGTCACACATCTGAATAAGCCTTGACTGATCGTCGTTGCGATACATCCAGTGTTTGCCGGCAAGTTTAGCGGTGATGTGATCGATGGTCGATTTGGTGGCGAAGGGTTTGCCGCATTCAATGCAGGTGAACGGCTCCTCCTCATGCAGGATCACCTGACCGAGCGCTGATGGCGACAGGTTGAGCTGGGCGGTGAGGGTGATGGCGGATTCAGGGCAGGTGCTGACACACAAGGAGCACTGGACGCAGGCGCTTTCGACAAACCGCAATTGCGGCAGGTCGGGATCGTCAAAAAGAGCGCTGGCCGGGCAGGCGGACACACAACTCATGCACAAGGTGCAGGCTTTTGTATCGATTTCAAGCCGGCCATAGGGCGCGCCCGCCGGCAGGGGGAGAATTGCCTCACCAGTTTTGCCAGCCTCCGCCAGACGAGAGAACATGGTGCGCGCCACATCACGCTTGTTACCGACCGCCCGCCAACTCAACGCCGGGACTGGTTTCATGGGCTCCAGCGCGTAGAGCATCGTTTCCACAATATCGGGGTCGTTTTCGGTCAGGATGGATATTCTGGCCTCTGTCCCAAAGCCGAACCCGGCCAGTAAGGACTCAGCCAGCTCGCATTCATCGTTGAGGCCTGTCAGCTCGTCCTGACGCGCCGGGTCGGTCAGGATCACCAAACGTTCGGCGCCGGCGGCGAAGGCAGCCAGCATCTCGACATGACCAAAACTTGTGGCCGAATGAGTATCAAAAGGCAGGACATGGGCCGGCAAACCCTGACCAAAACGAGCCATGGCCCCGATTATGTCGGTACCGAAACCACCATCGTGGATCAGGGGAATGGGACGTTTGCCGCCCGCCCGGCCATAGGCATCAAGGTAGATCTGCAATTTGGCGATGGTATCAGCCTGGGGCGGATAGGCGGCTGACACCGCACCGGTGGGGCAGACCGCGGCACAATGGCCACAGCCGCCGCAGATGAGAGGATCGATATAAACGCCATCTCCGGCCTCGGTGATGGCCCCGGCGGGGCAGGTATCAAGGCATTTCGAGCAGCCGACAATCTGCGATCTGCCATGGGCGCAGATTTCAGCGTCGTAATCGACATAAATGGGTTTTTCGAATTCGCCCGTCATATCGGCAAGGTCAAAAGCTGCGCGGAGCACGGCGACGGGATCGCCGGGGTCGGCGTGGGCATAGCCGTCGCGATGTCGGTGGCCGGTGAACAGCGGCGTTCCACCGGAGATATCAAGAATAAGGCTGCAATCGGATCGGGCACCGTCGCGGGGCATGGTGAATTCCAGCGTCCCGCGTGATGACGGGGTCAGTGCCGAATAATCGTCAACATTAACTTCAAACCCGCCAAACCCGCCCGAGGCGGTGGTGATACGCCCTTTGACAATGGGGAAATCAAGGACAGAGGGCAGTATGATTTCGTCGGTATCGGCGAGCAGCAATGTGACCGACAGAAGGCCCGAAAGCCGCTTCGCGGTTTCCAGCGCCTGGCTGCCCCGTCCGTAGACCAGACAAAGTCCATCGGACTGGATAGCGCGAAGCCTTGCGGGTTTTGGGGTATACTTCGCAGCGGTCAAAAGTGCGGCGATTTTGGCGTGGGGAGCGGTTTTGGCGGCGCACCAGCCGGCGTTTTCACGAATATTTACGAAGTGGATATCGGTCTGGCCACCGGCGGCGTCAGCGATTTCGGTAAATAACGGCGCTTCCTGGGTGCAGGCCACCACAACGTTCCCGCCTTTGGCCAGGGTCTGCTCAAACGCGTCGATGCCGCCGCGGCACAGATGGCTGTGGATCACCGGCGGCTTGCACCCCAGTGCCTTGCCCAGCGCCGCGCCTTTCAACGCCATTGACTGCTCGCAATTGCAAACAAGGATCCGGTGGTCGTCTGACGACATGCTGTCCTCACCTTTGTGGCCCGAACGGCCCGTACTTGTTGTTGTTTTTGTCATATGCCGGGGTCAGCGAGATGGTTGCGCAGCATCTCCTGATAGGACCTGGTCATTTCAACGACGAATTTCTCATGGTCATCGACGTTGAGGACATTCTTGGCGACATGGGCATTGTAGCGGGCCGCACCATAAAGGAATGCCATATGGAGTTCGGTCGCATTGATCGTCTTGTTCTGGATATTGGCGACATCGATGAAACGATCAGCCAGTTTGAGAAACTCAGCAGTATCCAGATGGCCCTTTTTCCGCGCCACCCGGCGTTCTTTACGATTTCGCGGATCATCGTCCATGTGCGCCCTATCCTTCATGCCGGCCGGCAGGAGACCTCAACCGCCGGTGACGCTCATGTGACGCGAGACCGATTTGGCCGGGACATTGCGATCAATGATGAAATCGTGGCCTTTCGGTTTGCGGCCAATGGCTTCATCGATTGCGGCGTTGAGCAGCTCATTGCCTTCTGACGCCCGCAACGGCGCTCGAAGGTCAGCGGCATCGTCCTGACCCAGGCACATATAAAGCGTGCCGGTGCAGGTCAGGCGTACCCGATTGCAGCTTTCGCAGAAATTATGGCTCAGCGGTGTGATAAATCCAAGCCGCCCACCGGTTTCCTTTACCGAGAAATAGCGCGCCGGGCCGC
>QILX01000065.1 GCA_003232175.1 Hyphomicrobiales bacterium
ATGCGGTTTCGCGCCGCCGAAATCGCCGACACCACAGCGCCATACGAATTTGTCTCGCGCATGCGCGCCAGCTTCTGGGTTCTGGGGCCACTATTGGGCCGCACCGGCGAGGCGCGGGTTTCCCTGCCCGGCGGCTGCGCCATAGGCACCAGGCCGGTGGACTTTTATCTGATGGGCCTCAAGGCCCTGGGGGCGCAGATCGACCTTGAGGGCGGCGATGTCATTGCCAGGGCGCCGGGAGGCTTGCGCGGCGGACGGGTGGTCTTTCCCAAGGTCACTGTGGGCGCCACCCACACGACTCTGATGGCGGCGGTTCTGGCCCGGGGCGAGACGGTGATCGAGAACGCCGCCCAGGAACCGGAAGTCGAGGACCTGGCCAATTGCCTCATGGCCATGGGCGCCAAAATCGAAGGTGCCGGCACCGCCACCATCCGCATCCAGGGGGTCACGTCTCTGCACGACGCCACCCATCCGGTGCTGCCCGACCGTATCGAAACCGGCACCTACGCCATGGCGGTGGGCATGGCCGGCGGCGATGTCCTGCTCAAACGCGCCCGCGCCGACCTGATCGAGGCACCGATTAAGGTTCTCAGGGCAGCGGGTGTTGATGTCAGTGTCACCAATGACGGCATCCGGGTGTCGCGCAACGGCTCGGCGCTGCAACCGGTCGAGGTGGAAACCAACCCCTTCCCCGGCTTTCCCACCGACCTGCAGGCCCAGATCATGGCGATGATGACCATGGCCGGCGGCACCAGCGAAATTCGCGAGACGATTTTTGAGAACCGCTTCATGCACGTGCAGGAGCTGGCGCGCCTTGGCGCCGACATAGCCCTTGACGGCGACCGGGCGACGGTGACCGGGGTCAAGACCCTCAAGGGCGCCCAGGTCATGGCGACCGATCTGCGGGCCTCGGTGTCCCTGGTCATCGCCGGGCTGGCGGCCCAAGGCGAGACGGTGATCAACCGGGTCTATCATCTTGATCGCGGCTTTGAGCGGCTGGAGGAAAAGCTTTGCCGCTGCGGCGCTGACATCCGCCGGATTTCCGAGTAACGGCAATGGATGACGACGCCCCACTCAGATTGGCCGCTCTTGACGAAAAAGACCTTTCGGTATTGTCCGCCCATCTTCAGGATGCGGTGCTGAAAGTCGGCGAAATGCAGTACCTGCCCGCCGAACGACGCTTTGCCGCGACCCTGAACCGCTTTGACTGGATGCAAGACACCACCAAATCGCCTTATCGCCGGCGCCAGGCGGCCCTGGTCATCGACCGGGTCTCGGCGGTGCGCAGCCAGGCGATCCGCCGCGAGGCCGGCGATGCGGTGCTGGCGCTCCTGGCCATCGAGTTTGACCCCGGCGACGCACCGTCGGGGCACATCGATCTGGTGTTTGCCGGCGGCGGGGCGGTACGGCTTGAGGTCGAATGTGTCGAGGTGCGTCTGGCGGATCTGGGCCCCGAATGGGAAACCACCACTCAGCCCGCCCATGATCTTTCCGAAACCCCACCGGGATGAGGAACAGCCATGGTCTTCCGGCTTAACAACGCTGATACGAGTTTTCCAAGTAAATTCGACGATTTTCTGGCCGTCAAACGCGGCGCTTCGGAAGATGTGACAACCGCCGTTGCGGCGATACTCGCCCAGGTGAAATCCTCCGGCGATGACGCTTTGATTTCCCTGACGCGTCAGTACGACCGCCTGGATTTGACCCAAGATCAGATCAGGATCGGCGCTAGTGAGTTGGCCGGTGAAGCTGACAAATGCCCCGCCGAAATCGTCCAGGCGCTGGAATTTGCTCACAAACGCATTGTCGCCTTCCACCAGCGCCAGCGGCCAGAGGCCGTAAGTTTTACCGACCCCGAGGGGGTTGAACTGGGCACACGTTGGACGGCGGTTGAGGCTGCGGGGCTTTATGTGCCCGGCGGCACGGCGGCCTATCCCAGCTCGGTGCTGATGAATGCCGTGCCAGCCCGGGTTGCAGGGGTAAACCGGCTGGCCATGGTGGTCCCGGCGCCCGATGGCCGGCTCAATCCGGCGGTGCTTGCCGCGGCGCGCATTGCCGGGGTGGACGAGGTCTACCGGGTGGGGGGGGCGCAGGCCGTGGCGGCGCTGGCCTATGGCACAAAAACCATTGCCCCGGTCGATGTCATTGTCGGGCCCGGCAACGCCTATGTCGCCGAGGCCAAGCGCCAGGTCTTTGGTCAGGTCGGTATTGACATGGTGGCGGGACCATCTGAAGTGCTGATCATCGCCGACCGGGATAACGATCCTGCCTGGATCGCCGCCGACCTTCTGGCCCAGGCCGAGCATGATATCGCCGCTCAGTCGATCCTTGTCACCGACGATGCCGATTTCGCCGAAAAGGTCGAGGCAACGCTGCAGGTGCAGCTCAAGACCCTGAAAAGAGAGGCCATCGCGCGGGCGAGCTGGATTGATTTTGGCGCCATCATCATCGTCGAGGCCCTTGACGAGGCTGTGACGCTGGTCGACAAGATCGCGCCCGAACATCTGCAAATCGTCACCGCCAATGCCGATCATCTTGCGGGCCGGATAAAAAATGCCGGGGCGATTTTTATCGGCAGATACACCCCCGAAGCGATGGGAGACTATGTCGCCGGATCCAACCATGTGTTGCCGACGGGGCGCAGCGCGCGGTTCTCCTCCGGCCTAGGGGTTTTAGATTTCATGAAGCGGACATCGCTGCTCAAATGTTCAGCACCCAGCTTCCGGCGCCTTGCGCCCGCCGCCATAACCCTTGGCCATGCCGAAGGGCTTGACGCCCACGCGCACTCCATTGCCATCCGCCTCAACCTGCCGCCCAAGGCGTGAACGGAGTGGCCAGCGACAAAACCGAGCCCACTACGGAGGTGCCGAACCGGCTGATCGGAATTGAACTTGATGCAAGCCTTGCCGGTGGCGCCAGTGCCGATGTCGAACACGAACGCCAGGTGGCGATATTCGATCTCCTCGAAGACAACAGATTTGATGTGGTCGGCGATATATCGGGTCCGTATCGCCTGACGCTGTCAATAACCGACAAACGCCTGGTGTTCGACATGACGACCGATGCCGGTACCAGCCGCGCCGGGGTGGTGCACCTGTCGATGACGCCATTCCGCCGGATCGTGCGCGACTATTTCATGGTGTGCGAAACCTATTACGATGCCATTCGCTCCGCTCCGCACCCGCGAGCCGCATCGAGGCCATCGATATGGGTCGGCGGGGCTTGCACGATGAGGGCAGCCAGGTGTTGCTCGACCGGCTGGATGGCAAGATCGAAATGGATTTTGCCACTGCACGGCGACTTTTTACCCTCATCTGCGCACTGCATTGGAAGGGTTGACCCGTGGGTGCTGGTCAGCCCGATGGAACAGTGCCGCGGGCGGTGCTTTTTGCCTGTGGTCAAAATGTCATCCGCTCGCCCATGGCGGCGGGACTGATGCAACACTATTTTGGCCACCGCGCTTATGTCGCCTCTTGCGGTGTTCGTGCAGGCGCCGGAGTTAATCCATTTACGGTCGAGATCATGGGTGAGATTGGCATTGACCTTTCCGGCCACGTCCCGATTGATTTTGACGGTCTTCAGGACACCAGTTTCGACCTGGTGATATCACTGGCGCCGATCGCTCATCACCGGGCGGTCGAAATGACCAGAACCGCGGCCATCGAAGTGGAATTCTGGCCAACCGAGGACCCGTCCCTGTCACGGGGCAATCGCGAGCAGATGCTGAGCGCTTATCGGCGGGTCCGCGACGGTTTGCGCCAGCACATTGAGGTCCGGTTTCCCGTGTCGGTGCCACCAAATGCCTGAACGGGTTGATTTTGATGGGCGGGGCGACCATTCTCCGGGCGCACCGGACCCGCGCTGACTCGAATTAGGGGCCGAATTGTTGTTGTATGGGTCGCCTGATTTGTGGTTAAGACTGCAACAGCCCAGTTTCAAACGGAAGGTTTCATGGCCAAAGAAGAACTTCTGGAATTTCCAGGGGTCGTT
>QILX01000171.1 GCA_003232175.1 Hyphomicrobiales bacterium
TCAACCAAACGCTTAATACCGCGATCAAAGCCAAGCAAAAGCGAACAGTAACAACACTAAGATTGGTCAACGCCGCGATAAAGGATCGCGAAATTGCCGCCCGCACCAACGGCAGCGGCGAAGGCGTGGACGATGGCCAGGTGCTCGAAATTCTGGCTAAAATGGTGAAACAGCGCCGCGAGTCGGAAAAAATCTATGAAGACGCCGGCCGGGCCGAACTGGCAACTCAGGAAGCCGAGGAAATCGAGATTATCCAGGCATTCATGCCCAAGCAGCTGAGCGAAGACGAAATGCGCGCCGCGGTGGCAGAAATTGTCGGGGAAATCGAGGCCAAGAGCCTGAAAGACATGGGCCGTACCATGGGAACCCTAAAAGAACGCTTCGCCGGAAGGATGGATTTTTCCAAGGCCGGCGCCATGGTCAAAGACCATCTGGCGTAGGGGCGGTCGGTTACGGGCTTGATTTTGGGATGACCAGCTTACATCAAGCTCGCCAGATGCGTTACACTTCAGACCTGATCCACCAGCCCATGGACCCACATGCGATTTCTGCCTTCATTTCTCGATGAAATTCGCGCCCGGGTGCCGGTGTCCGAGGTTGTCGGGCGGAGGGTGAAACTTCAGCGAAAGGGGCGAGAGTTTGTCGGGCTCAGCCCGTTTACCAATGAAAAGACGCCGTCGTTCACGGTGAACGATCAAAAACAGTTTTATCATTGCTTTTCCTCCGGCCAGCACGGCGATATTTTCAAGTTTCTCACTGAAGTCGAGGGGCTGACTTTCCCCGAGGCGGTCGAGCGGCTGGCAGACGATGCCGGGCTTGACGTGCCAAAAATGACGCCGGCGGATGCGGTTAAAGAGAAAAAACGCGCCAGCCTGTTTGATGTAATGGAAGCGGCGGCGGCATGGTATCAGGACCAGCTTCAGGCTTCGGTTGGGTCCGACGCTTTGCGATATCTGCAGGGGCGGGGTCTCAGCCGCGACATAATAAGCGCCTTTAAGCTCGGTTACGCCCCCCGTGGCCGCCACGGGCTAAAGGCCCATCTGGCGGCGGCGGGTGTGTCCCAGGAGCAGATGGCCGAAGCCGGGCTGCTGGTCACCGGCGATGACATTGCAGTTTCCTTTGACCGGTTTCGCGACCGGGTGATGTTCCCGATCCCCGATGCCCGTGGCCGGGTGATCGCTTTTGGCGGCCGGGCTCTTTCCGCCGAGGCCCAGGCCAAATATCTCAATTCTCCCGAAACACCGCTCTTTCACAAAGGTCATGTGCTCTACAATTACGCCAGCGCCCGTAAAAGTGCCCACGACATAGGCACGGTGATCGTCGCCGAGGGGTATATGGATGTCATTGCCCTAAGCGCAGCCGGATTTGCCAATGCCGTGGCGCCGCTTGGCACCGCGCTGACCGAGCGGCAGGTTCATCTGCTGTGGCGGCTTTCGCCAAACCCTGTTTTGTGTTTTGACGGCGACAAAGCCGGTGTCAGGGCGGCTGAACGGGCACTTGATGTGACTTTGCCGATGCTTGCGCCGGGCCGGTCGTTGAATTTTGCCTTTCTGCCGCAAGGCCAGGACCCTGACGATCTGATCCGCGCCGAGGGCCGTCAGGCGATGGCGGCGGTAATTTCGGCGGCAAGGCCGCTGGTGGACGTGCTGTGGGCCCGTGAGGCCGCCCGGCCCCTGGAGACGCCCGAGCAAAGGGCCGCCTTTGAGGTTGATCTGGGGAAGGCCATCGCGACAATCGGCGATGAGGGTGTGAAGCACCATTATCGCCAGGCGATCCGCGACCGGCTGCGTGATCTCTGGCGGCCGCGACCTTCTATGAAAACCGGCGCCGGCGGCAAGGCGATATCGCGCGGGCCCTGGGGGTCGGTTCAGGACTGGACATCACTTCGCCGGGCTCATCTGGGTGATGTCACCCCGAGACAGTATACCCGCAAGCCCCCCGGTCCCGAGCCGGCGACGGACCCATCGGCGGATTTTGTCCAGTCACAGAACTGGCAACACCAGAAGCTTGCCGATGATGGCAAGGGCGGCCGGGCGCCTCAGCTTGAGGGACGCCGCATAGCCACTATTTTGCTGGCCTTGATCAATCACCCGCGCCTTGTCGAAATCCACGCCGAGGAGTTGTCCGACCTGGAAATTGAATCTGCGGAGCTTGACAGGCTCCGGCGGCAAATCATAGATATCGCCGCTTTGGCCGCCACTCTTGAAGATGTGGCGATTGATACCCAATTGCGAGAGCAGGGTTTCGGCTCGGCTCTTGACCGTCTTGCCGACATGGCCGCGCGGGGTGGAGATTGGTTCGCCGCCGCCGATGCGGCGTTTGAAGATGCCGAGATCGGCTGGCGGCAGGCGGTGGCACGGCAAAAAAGAGCCATGACCTTGACGGCGGAACTTGCCGCCGCCGAACTGGCGCTTGGGGACGACATGACAGATTTGAATTTCGAACGCTTGAAAGATGCGCAAGGCGCGCTGGAAAGTTTCGAAGGCAACGAGGCCAGAATTGACGGGTTTGGCCTGTCATCAGGTCGGGGAAAGCGCCAATCCGGGGGCTGAGCGGAGCTAACATGGTTAAAGTGGTTTTAACACCATTGGACATATAGATCGCAAAATGGCATTCGAAGGCGCTATGACCGCCTATTGAATCTGCAAGCGATAACAGTGACGGGATACAAGTAGATGGCAGCGAGCACCGCGACGGCGACGGCAAGCAAGGACACCGCATCTGAAAGTTCCGACGGCCCGGTGCTCGATATTTCCGATGCAGCCGTTAAAAAGATGATCAAGGCCGCCAAGGCGCGCGGCTATGTCACCTATGAAGAACTCAATGAAGTTCTTCCCCCCGACCAAGTGTCTTCCGAGCAGATCGAAGACACCATGTCCATGCTCTCTGAAATGGGCATTAATGTGGTCGACAACGAAGAACAGGACGATACATCCAACGGCGAAAAGGCGGTGAGCACGACAACCGGCCGCGCCGTGCCGGTTAAGACCGAAACCAAAACCTCCACCGCGCTTGACCGCACTGATGACCCGGTGCGCATGTATTTGCGCGAAATGGGGACGGTTGAGCTTTTATCCCGCGAGGGCGAAATCGCCATCGCCAAACGCATCGAGGCCGGCCGCGAGGCGATGATTTCGGGCCTGTGCGAAAGCCCGCTGACTTTCCAGGCGAT
>QILX01000058.1 GCA_003232175.1 Hyphomicrobiales bacterium
ACCAGCGGCCAGGCAGCGTTTCCGATGCGGTTTCGGCCCTAAACTCCGCCGATGACGGTGTTATCGTCGCCGGCGGCATGACCCTGATCCCGACCCTGAAGATGCGGCTGGCCCAGCCCACCGATGCGATCGATCTTGGCGGCATTGGCGATCTGGTCGGCATAGCGCGGGAAGGTAATGCCATTGTCATCAAGGCGATGACAACCCATGGGGCGGTTGCCGCGTCGGGGGATGTCAAGTCGGCCATTCCGGCATTGGCGGATCTGGCGGAAGGCATCGGTGACCCGCAGGTGCGCAACCGGGGCACCATTGGCGGCTCGATTGCCAACAATGACCCTACGGCGGACTACCCCGCGGCGCTTGTCGCCCTTGCACCGTCACCACCAACACCGGCTCATATGCCGCCGATGACTATTTTACCGGCATGTTTGAAACCGCGCTGGACGAAGGCGAGATCATTACCTCGGTGTCGTTCCCGATCCCGGAAAAGGCGGCGTACGCCAAATTCCCCAACCCGGCATCGCGCTACGCCATGGTCGGCGTGTTTGTCGCCAAGGGCGGCGGCGGCACCCGGGTCGCGGTGACTGGAGCCGGCTCGGGCGTGTTTCGCCAGTCGGACATGGAGGCAGCTTTGGCATCGGACTTTTCTTCAGGTGCCATCGCCAATGTCGCCCAGTCCGCCGCTGATCTGAATGCCGACATTCACGGCAGCGCCGAATACCGCGCCCACCTTGTCGGCGTCATGGCGCGCCGGGCGGTAGATGCGGCGAATGGCTGACGGCACCTGGTTCAGGATTTGACAATGAGGCGCGGCGGGCAACTGCCGCGTCTTTGTTTTGGGTGGGGAAGGGCGTATTGAAGAACGGATTGCGCGTTCATGTAATTCAAGTCTTTGATAAAGATTGCCACTTCTTTGAAAGACCACAGCTCTATGCCTGATCCCATAAATTCCAAAGCCAGTCCTGACACCATCGAAGCGGTGCAAAAGCTGCTGGCAGATGAGCGCTATGTCGCCGACCGGTCGCTCGCCACCGTGCTGTTCCTTGGTCTGCGCATGGGCCGCCCGCTTTTCCTTGAGGGTGAAGCCGGCGTCGGCAAGACCGAGATCGCCAAGGTGCTGGCCTCAGGGCTCGGCCGCCGTCTGGTGCGGCTTCAGTGTTATGAGGGCCTCGATGTCGCCTCGGCGGTTTATGAGTGGAATTATACCGCCCAGATGGTGGAAATCCGCATTGCCGAGGCCGAGGGTATGGCGGACAGGGGGAAAATTGAAGCCGGTGTTTTCTCCGAACGTTTCCTGATCAAGCGACCCTTGTTGCAGGCGCTGGAGCCAGATCCTGGCGGTGCGCCGGTGCTTCTCATTGATGAACTTGACCGGGCCGATGAGGCGTTTGAGGCTTTCCTGCTTGAAGTTCTGTCTGATTTTCAGGTCACCATCCCCGAGCTTGGCACCATCAAGGCGCCGGAGCCGCCAATCGTCATCATAACGTCCAACCGCACCCGCGAAATTCACGACGCCATCAAGCGGCGTTGTCTGTATCATTGGGTCGACTACCCCGATGCCACCCGCGAGCGTGCCATTTTAAGCGCCAAGGTGCCCGGCGCGCCGGAGCGGTTGGCGTCCCAGGTGGTGGCTTTTGTCCAACGCCTTCGCGAGGAGGATCTGTTCAAGCTGCCCGGCGTTGCCGAAACCCTGGACTGGGCCCAGGCCCTCATAGAACTTGATGCGGTGGCTCTTGATCCCGATATCATTGATGACACGCTTGGCGTGCTGCTCAAATACCAGGACGATATCCAGCGCATCGAAGGCAGCGAGGCCAAGCGCCTCCTGGACGATGTGAAACGGGAATTGAAAGATGCCTGACGGCGTTTTTGTTGATTAAGGAAGCCTGTGCCATCCCGCTCCCCCACCCGGCCACCCCATAGATTGTATCCTGGGGGTGGCCGGGTGGGGGAGCGGGATGGCTACCTAATCAACAAAAAGACTCTTGAGCGCGCCGGTGCCGGCGAAATGGAATACTGAATGTTGCAAACAGGCGGAAATGACGACCCCAACAGGCCAAAGGGGCGGATTGCCGAGAACATCATGCACTTTGGCCGTGTGTTGAGGGCGGCTGGATTGCCATGCGGCACCGGCTCGGTGCTCAAAGCCATCGAGGCGGTCGAAGCGGTTGGGCTGGGCGACCGTGAGGACCTTTACTGGACCCTCCATGCCGCCTTCGTGACCTCACACGAGCAAAAACCGGTGTTCGATCAGGCCTTCCATATTTTCTGGCGCAATCCAAAACTTCTGGAGCGCGTCACCTCTCTGGTGCTGCCGCAGATCAACATGCCGCCGGACGAAAACAAACCCGCTCCCGGCGCCGCCCGCATCGCCGAAGCCATGGCCAAAAAGCCAGGCAACCGGCCAGAACCCAAGGAAGAAGAGGACGTCGAAGTCGATTTCCGCTTCACCTTTTCTGAAACAGAAAAGTTGCAGGACAAGGATTTCGAGCAGATGACCGCGAGCGAGCTTGCCGCAGCACGTGATGCCTTGCGTCATCTGGCCCTGCCGCTGGCCGAAGTCCAGACCCGCCGTTTCATCGCCACCGAGCGCGGCTCCGCCATCGATATGCGCCGCTCATTGCGCGCCACCATGCGCATGGGCGGTTCCGTGATCGCCCTGAAACACCGCAAGCGCCAACGCAAGCCCCCGCCGCTGGTGATCATCGCCGATATTTCCGGCTCCATGGGCCAGTATACGCGCCTGTTTCTCCACTTCGTCCACGGGGTGATGCTGGGGCGTCGCCGCACTCATGTATTTTTGTTCGGCACCAGACTAACCAATATCACCCGGCAACTTGCCGCCCGCGATGTCGACGAGGCATTGGAAAAGGTTACCGGCGCGGTAAAGGACTGGTCCGGCGGCACCCGCATCGCCACCAGTTTTGCCGAGTTCAACCGCGACTGGTCGCGGCGGGTTCTGGGGCAGGGCGCGGTGGTATTGCTGCTGACCGATGGCCTGGAGCGTGATCTTGACGGCTCGCTTGCCGGGGCGATGGACCGGCTGCACCGCTCCTGCCGGCGGCTGATCTGGCTCAACCCGCTTTTGCGTTATGATAAGTTCACCGCCAGGGCCGGCGGCATCAAGGCCATGTTGCCCCACGTCGATGACTTCCGGGCTGTCCACAATCTTGGCTCGATTGCTGATCTGGTCAAGGCGCTCGGTGCCCGGCCTGCGAAGTTGGCCAGGCGAGCTGCCTGAGGGAGGGATTGCAGAGATGGACAACCCAAAAGAAGAACTGTTGGCGGTCGCCCGCGACTGGCTTGGTGAGGGCCGTCAGGTTGCCATTGCCACCGTGGTTGAAACCTGGGGGTCGGCACCCAGACCCGCGGGCAGCATATTGGTGATCGATGCCGACGGCAATTTCGAAGGCTCGGTGTCGGGGGGGTGCGTCGAGGCATCGGTGGTGACCGAGGCAGGAGGGGTCATCGCCGGTGGCCGGGCTAAATTGCTGGAGTTTGGCGTCGCTGACGAAACCGCCTGGGAAGTCGGGCTGGCTTGCGGTGGACGCATTGAAGTTTATGTCGAACCGGTGGTCGGAGCGGAGAGCGATGCGGGCTGAGCTTCTGCATCAGTTGATCGCTGACAGCAAAACCAGAGCCGCCGTTATCCGGGCGGTTAATCTGGCCACCGGCGAAGAACGGCTGATCTATCCTGGCGCTGCCGGTGAACCCGAAGCCATCGCGACAGCCGTCGCCGAGGCTTTTCGGGCCGATAAAAGTTCAACCGTAACAACCAAAGCGGGACCGCTGTTTCTCGGGGTGCAAAACCCACATCTACGCATGGTGGTGATCGGCGCGGTTCATATCGCCCAGGCGCTGGCGCCGATGGCCCAATTGGCGGGTTATGAGCTGCGCATTATCGACCCGCGTGGCGCATTTGCGACCAGGGCGCGCTTTCCCCGAGCTGAAGTGATCAGCGACTGGCCCGAAGAGGCGCTGGCCGCCGCCCCGCCCGATGCAAGGACCGCCTTTGTCGCCCTGACCCATGATCCCAAAATCGATGATCCGGCGCTTCATATCGCACTTAAATCGGAATGTTTTTACATCGGCGCGCTGGGATCGAAGAAAACCCGTGCCTCTCGCAACGAGCGGCTTGTGAAACGCGGGTTTTCCGATACCGATCTGGCCCGCATTCATGGCCCCATCGGGCTGGATATCGGCGCCCGCAGCCCGGCTGAAATCGCCATTGCGATCATGGCGCAGATTACTGGCATCTTGCGGCGCGGCCCGGAGCCAACATGAAATTCGGTACTGTTAAACTGGCCCAGGCCCAGGGCGCGATCCTTGCCCACTCGCAAATTGTGAAGACCGGCGGCAAAAGGCGCAAAATTCCAAAAGGATCGGTAATCAGCGCCGCCGATATCGAGGCGTTGGAGCTTGCGGGACTAACCTCAATCACCGTTGCGCGTCTTGACCCCGATGACATGAAAGAGGACGAGGCGGCGGCGCAAATTGCCAAAGCCGCCACCGGGCGCAATGTTGTCGCCAGGCCGGCCTTCACCGGTCGGGCCAATCTGGTGGCGGCGCACGCCGGAATTGTTCTGATCAACCAGGATATTGTCAATAGTTTCAACGCCATAGACGAAAGCCTGACACTGGCGACATTGCGGCCCTTTGAGGCGGTGACAGAAGGGCAGATGCTGGCCACGGTCAAAGTTATCCCCCTTGGCGCGCCATCAACGGCGGTGAATGCCGGTGTTGCGGTTCTAAAAGCCGGCGCGGCGGTGTCTGTCGCACCGTTTTTGTCTCGCAAAGTCGGACTGGTTTCAACGGAATTGCCAGGCCTGAAGACCAGCCTTTACGACAAAACCCGGCACGCGCTGGAGGCCAGGCTGCTCAAGTCCGGCTCAACGCTTTTAGCCGAACTGCGGGTGGCCCATGACCAGGCGGCGGTGGCGGAAGCACTTGCCGGTCTGATCGATGCCGGCGCTGATCTGCTGGTGGCGTTTTCCGCCTCCGCGGTGGTTGACCGCGCCGATGTGGTGCCCGGCG
>QILX01000353.1 GCA_003232175.1 Hyphomicrobiales bacterium
GCTTTTTCCATCTGAACCATATGGCCGGCGCCGGCTAAAATTTCGATGGTCGCATCGGGCAGGTTCTGCGCGTGGGCGGCGGGGATGATCTGATCGTCCTGCCCCCAGACCACCAGGGATCTGATGGTCAATCCGGTGATGTCCTCGGTCAGGACGGTGCTTTGCGTGCCACCGGGAAACATGTCCGATGCGAGGCTACTCAAGGCGTCCTGAACCCCATCCAGCCGGCGGTATTTCAACAGGTCATCGACCATCGCGCGGTTCACCATGGAAGGGTCTGCAAAGAGGTCTTGCAAGACTGGCTTGAGCTCGCGGCGGGAGGCCGCGGCGACAAAACCGTCGATATAATCCGAGTTGATTTCCGGCCCCAGCCCCGCCGCGCTGATCAGGCTGAGGGAGGCAATCCGCGACGGCGCCGACGCCGCAAGGCTCGCGGCAACCGCCGCCCCCATGGAATGGCCCACCAGATGGGCGGTTTTAACTTCCATTTCGTCGAGGAAAGCGCCAAGGGCACGGACCAGTCCCGCCAATCCGCCACCATTGATCGTTTTGACCGATTGACCGTGCCCCGGCAGGTCCAGGGCATAGACGGTGGCATTTTCGGCCAGGGCATCGATATTAAACAGCCAGTTGTCCAGATCGCCGCCAAAGCCGTGAACCAGAACGATAATTGTTTCACCTTCGCCGCGCACCGCGTAGCGCAGCCGGCCCGAACCGGTTTCGGCGAATTCATATTGCGGGCCGGCATCAGCATCATCGGTTTGGCTTGGGCGCGGCGCCTCGAAGGCCGCAATAAAGGCGTCGACGTCATCGTCGGAGACCTCGGCGGGGGCCAGCACCGCGAGCAGCGACCTGATCGGGTAGGTGGTGCCAGCTTCAGCCACCCGCCGGCGCAACAGGCCGGCATCGGTGGCTTCGACGACATTGGTGATCTTGTCGGTTTCCACTTCCATGATTTCGTCGCCGACCGCAATGTCGGCGCCCTCTTCCACCAGCCATTCGGTGAGGGCGCCTTCGGTCATCGACAGGCCCCATTTGGGCATGATCAGGGGAATGATCCTGTCGTCGCTCATGATGATTTCACCGTTTTGCGGACCGCTTCGGCAATGCGCTCCGCCGAAGGGATATAAAGGTCTTCCAGGATGCCCGAAAACGGCACCGGGGTATGGGGAGCGGTGACCATCTGGGGGGCAGCCTTCAGCGCCCCGAAAGCCTCCTGGCATACGGAGGCACAAATGTCCGAGGCGATCGAGCAGCGCGGATTGGCCTCATCGACGCAGATGAGGCGTCCGGTGGTTTCGACACTTTCCACGATTGTGTCCATGTCGAGCGGCGACAGGGTGCGCAAGTCGACGATCTCGCAATCAATGCCGTCCTTGGCCAGCATTTCCGCCGCCTCGATCGCCACATGCACCATCATCCCGTAGGTGACAATGGTCGCATCGGTGCCCTCGCGCACGATGTTGGCCTCGCCAAAGGGGATTGTGTACGATTCCTCCGGCACATCGACCTCAAGACCGTAAAGGGCCTTGTGCTCGAAGAAAATCACCGGGTCATTGTCGCGGATCGACTGTATCAGCAGGCCCTTGGTGTCATAGGCGTTGGACGGGCACACGACCTTGAGGCCGGGAATGTGGGTAAAGATCGGGGTCAGCATCTGGCTGTGCTGGGCCGCGGCCCGGGTTCCGGCGCCAACCATGGTGCGGATGACCACCGGGGTTTGTGCCTTGCCGCCGAACATGTAGCGGAATTTGGCGGCCTGATTGAATATCTGATCAAAACACACGCCGACAAAATCAACGAACATCAACTCGGCCACCGGTCGCAGGCCGCAGGTCGCCGCCCCGATCGCCGCCCCGACATAGGCGCTTTCGGAGAGCGGTGTGTCCATCATCCGGTCGCCATGTTTGGCGAAAAGACCCTTGGTCACCCCTTGCGCCCCGCCCCAGGCGTCGTCTTCGCCCGGCGCGCCGGCGCCGCCGACAATATCTTCACCCATGACGATCACCGTCGGGTCCCGGGCCATTTCCTGGTCCAGGGCCTCGTTTATCGCCGCCTTGATGGAGAGCCGTCTCGCCATGGTTTTATTCCTTGTTGAAGTCGTAGATCCCTGAATTTTCCTGATTTTGGGGGCTGGTCCGCTCCCCCTTTGTCGATACGTCCCTAGTAGCTGACATAAACATCCGTGGTGAGGTCGGCCGCTGTTGGCAGTGGCGCCGCGATGGCTTCGGTCACCGCCTCATCGATCAGCGTGGCGATTTTGTCATCGACGACCTTCAATTCGGCCCCGGTCAGCACACCGGCTTCAGTGACGCGGGCGCAGAAATGTTTCAGGCAATCGTGGTTGGCGCGGTTGTTTTCAGTCTCGCCCTTGCCCCGATAGGTCTGGGCGTCACCCTCGAAATGGCCATAAAAGCGGATCATCTTACACTCCAGCAACGCCGGTCCGCCGCCCTCGCGGGCCCGTTTTATTATCTCGCCGGCGGCTTCATAGACGGCAAAAAAATCGGTACCGTCAACGGTGATGCCGGGCAATCCAAACCCGGCAGCGCGGTCAACATAACTATCGACCGCCACGCCCCATTCCCGGGCGGTGGATTCGGCGTAGCCGTTGTTTTCGATCACAAAAATCATTGGCAGGTTCCACACCGCAGCCAGGTTCAGGCTCTCCAGGAAGGTGCCCTGATTTGAGGCGCCATCGCCGGTGAAACTCAGCCCGATGCCGCCATGGCCGAGTTTCTGCGCCGCCAGCGCCGCGCCGCAGGCCAGTGGCGAGCCGGCGCCCAAGATACCGTTGGCGCCCATCATGCCCTTGGACAGATCGGCGATATGCATTGAGCCGCCTTTGCCGCGGCAGGCGCCATTGGCCTTGCCGTAAATCTCGGCCATCATATCCTTCACATCGACGCCCTTGGCGATGCAATGGCCATGACCGCGATGGGTTGAGGCAATGCGATCGCGGTCATCCAGGTGCATCATTATGCCAGCCGCCGCCGCTTCCTCGCCGGCGTACAGGTGCACAAATCCAGGAATATCGCCGCGGCTGAACTCGATGTGAATTCGTTCTTCAAATTCACGAATGGTTTTCATCTTGCGATAGGCCTCAAGCAGATCTGCCTTGCTCAGGGGAAACGGATTGTCGCTCATATCAACTCTCCTC
>QILX01000197.1 GCA_003232175.1 Hyphomicrobiales bacterium
CGGAACTGCGCTCTGGCCTCGGGCTTCTCGACAATGGCTTCACCGAGGCGAATTCCGCGTTCAAATTCGATCGCCTGCTCAAGTTGGTGCACCGTCAGAATTGTCAGGCCTTTTGTCAAAGGCAAGTCGCGCTCGGCTATGCCGACTATTTCAGCGCCAATCTTGTTCATCTGCCAAATGCCAGTTCCGGCGACGACGCCCAGCAGCATCAGGCAAAAGCCTACAAGCATGAATATCTTGGTGCCAACTTTCATACTTGCACCAGAAACTTTCAGGCGAAAAATGCCCGCTATTGATTTCATTGCCCTATCCCCCTCAATAGTTCAAATAATCTGTGTCCCAGAAGCCCCGGTGAGAAGCGGTCTAGACACATGTATTTTCGTTGTTCAATCCACTATTCTCACTTGACCACAATCGGGATCAAGATCAGTTCTCTGTATGAATTCAGATCAATCACATTGAATTTTCAAAATGATCAAATTTTAACCATCATCCAAAGCTTGGTGGAAAAGAATCAACGGCCATATACCCAAGGTTGCAGAAAAAGAAGAATGAAACTATAATTTTTTCATATTCGTAGCAGGTGATCAAAGGCCACTTCTCATCGACTTGAGAAAATTTGTAATCCTTGAATATTCCAAGATACCCTCAAGCAACCTAGCTCCACTCCGGCAACCTCGCCATTTGGCCTGGAGGGTTAAGTTTATTTACGGCAAATTCAAATACCGAAGCTGCTTTTAGTAGTGGTACATCAAAACTTTTTGTTAATGGCGGTAAGGGCATTTCGTTTGCTGCCTCATCGGCGAATATCCCAGTGGATTCGAATATTCCGTTCAGGTCTAAACCTGGCTTGACCTTTGGAACGATCAGGTTTCAAAGGACGGCACTTTTTATATTCGCTTTGCGTTCCGGCACCGGGCAAACAGCAATTTGCCGATATCGCAAACCGCCAGACCTCAGGCGAAATTGGCAACCGTCGATGACCTGGCCGCCTTGCAGACCCTGGCGGAAAGTGCTTTACGAAACTGATTTCAGATTTGAGCCGCAGGCGGCGGCGGCGAAAATTGGCAAGGAACAAACACAAATGGCGTCTCGTAATCTCCTCTTGCTGCCCGGTGACGGTATCGGCCCTGAGGTCATTGGCCAAGTGCGGCGGGTTATTGACTGGCTGAATCAGCGTGCCAATACCGGATTTGAATGTGAAAAGGACCTGGTTGGCGGCTCGGCCTATGACGCCCATGGTCAAGCGATTTCCGATGCCGCCATGGATCTGGCCCAAAGCGCCGATGCCGTGATCCTGGGGGCGGTGGGTGGACCCAAATGGGATGGCGTGGCCTACGAAGTACGGCCCGAAGCGGGACTTTTACGCTTGCGTAAAGAATTGGGTCTCTTTGCCAATCTGCGGCCGGCCATCTGCTATCCGGCCCTTGCTGACAGCTCATCCCTCAAACGTGAGCTGATTGAAGGCCTTGATATGATGATCGTCCGCGAGCTGACCGGTGGGGTTTATTTTGGCGAACCCAAAGAAATCATTGATCTGGGCAACGGCCAGAAACGCGGGATAGATACGCAAATTTATGAGACCTACGAGATCGAACGTATCGTCAGGGTGGCCTTCGATCTGGCGCGCACCCGCGATGGTCGGGTGACCAGTTCGGAAAAACGCAATGTGATGAAGTCCGGCGTGCTTTGGCACGAGGTCGCTGTGGAAGTGCATTCCCGCGAATACCCCGATGTCGAGCTCAATCATATCCTCGCCGATGCCCTGGCGATGCAGTTGGTGCGGGCGCCCAAACAATTCGATGTCATCGTCACCGACAATCTCTTCGGCGATATTCTGTCCGACATCGCCGCCATGCTGACCGGCTCGCTGGGCATGCTGCCGTCTGCATCCCTCGGTGCGCCGGACGAAAAAACCGGAAAACGCAAAGCCCTTTACGAGCCGGTTCACGGCTCAGCCCCCGATATTACCGGCAAGGGCCTGGCCAATCCGATCGCCTGCATCGCCAGTTTTGGAATGGCGTTGCGTTATTCCTTCGATCTGGGCGACGAGGCGAACATGCTCGACAACGCCATCGCCGCGGTTCTGGCCCGGGGCCTGCGCACCGCGGATCTGATGGGCGATGGCGCTGACCCCGTGGGCACGGTGGAAATGGGCGACGCAATTCTGGAGGAAATGGAGCGTTTGGCGGGATGAAGGTGATTTACGGCAGTCCCTTGACTCTCGCTGCCCCATGTTGTCATTCAGCCCTATGCGCCTGACGGGCGGCAACATGAAAGAGCGGATCAGGCTTCCCATGGCTGAATTTAGCCTTAAAACCAAGACTAAAACCGCCAAACGGGCCGGGACCACCGGCGCGTAACGTAGCCTTTCGCCCGGGTCGTCTCGCCCCCTGGGGGAGAGAGGCAGCTAATACGGCATTGGGCGCGCACTCTACGCAAAATGGAGATTTCAGGACAATGAGCTACAAGGTCGTGATCGTTGGCGCCACTGGTAGTGTGGGTCACGAAATGCTGAATATACTCGCTGAACGAGAATTTCCCATCTCCGAAATCGTTGCTCTGGCGTCACGGCGCAGCCAGGGAAGAGAAGTCTCCTTCGGTGACAAGATTCTCAAAGTCCAGGCGCTGGAGAATTTCGATCCCGCCGGCACCGACATTGCCATTTTTTCCGCCGGATCAGAAGTCTCGGGGGAATGGGCGCCAAAATTTACCGCGGCCGGGGCCGTCGTTATCGATAATTCCTCGCGCTACCGCTACGACGCCGATGTGCCGCTGATCGTGCCGGAAGTGAATCCCGACGATGTGCGCGGCTTTACCAAGCGCAACATCATCGCCAACCCCAATTGCTCGACGGCCCAGCTTGTCGTCGCTCTAAAGCCGCTGCACGATGCGGCCACCATCAAGCGCGTGGTGGTTTCGACCTACCAGTCTGTTTCCGGCGCCGGTAAAGCCGCCATGGACGAGCTGTTCAACCAGACCCGCCAGATCTATGTCAACGATCAGTTGGAGACCTCAGCCTTTACCAAGCAGATCGCATTTAATGTCATTCCCCATATTGACACCTTCATGGAAGATGGCTCGACCCGCGAGGAATGGAAGATGGTGGTCGAGGTCAAGAAAATGCTCGACCCCAACCCAAAATCAAGCTCACTGCCACATGCGTACGTGTGCCGGTATTTGTCGGCCATTCGGAGGCGGTCAATGTCGAATTCGAAGAGGAGCTGACCGCTGAAGACGCACGCGATATTTTACGCGAAGCGCCCGGCCTTCTGGTGATCGACAAGCGCGAGGATGGCGGATACATCACCCCTGTCGAATGCGTCGGTGATTTTGCCACCTTCGTCAGCCGTATCCGCGAGGACATCACGGTCGAAAACGGGCTTTCCCTGTGGGTCGTCTCCGACAATTTGCGCAAAGGCGCGGCGCTCAACACGGTGCAGATCGCCGAGCTTCTCAACAACCGGAACCTCCTGAAAAAAGCGGCCTGATCGGCGGCGTACCGGGAACAAATCCGGACCAGGCCATATCCGCCAGGGAATGCAAGCTTAAGCGGGCTGCTGCAAACGCAACCATGTCAACAGGTGGAGCATGATAAAATTCGGCACGATGAAGGCCGGGATCAGAACCAGCGGAAACTGGGTCATGGCAATTCCATTGGGGCCGGTTTGAGGGGTGAGCAAAAGGCCAGGGTTTGAAAGCCCGCCAACACCGATTGCAATGGTGAAATCCAGCAGACCCAGCAATATCAGCCAGCGCGCCGCATTAGTGGCGCCGGTTTCAGCCCGGCGCAACTTGCCGGTGACAAAGGGGGCGGCAATCAACGTCACCCAGCCCGGCGAGAAGCGCGAACACCAGCGGCAGCTCGCCAAACACCACAGGATCAGAAATACGCCGCCCAGAACCCTCCAGCCCTGAAACGCCGTGAGATCGACAGCTTCCAGGGTCGCCGCCCAAAGGTGAGCTGACGGCAACGTCTTTATAAGGCCGAAAAGGATCACAGCCGGCAACAGCGCAAAAATCGGGATCAGGATTGGTAATTCGCCCGGATCGGGCTCAAAGGCGCCGATGATAGCAAGATAGGTGATAAATGCACCCCACGGCACAGCCAATCCTAACCAGACTAATACCCCTCGGCGGGCTGTTGTCTCGGGGGTTTTTTGCTGATTTAGACTAGGTCACGGACCCATTAAGGGGATTCCCAAATCACCGGCGTCATGATTCACTGCTTCCGACTGAAGGAGGCCAACATGGCACGTTTTGACTTAGTGATTTTGAGTGGTCTGTGATCCAACCTTTGTTACCGCAGAAGTCGCGTGGTGTGCCTCGGGTTGATGATCGCCGGGTCCTGAACGGGATTTTCTGGCGGCTTCGGACCGGAGCGCCATGGGCGGATATTCCGGCACGTTATGGGCCGCATACGACCTG
>QILX01000301.1 GCA_003232175.1 Hyphomicrobiales bacterium
ACCGCCAAGGCGGAGCGCGCCATTGTGCTGCTGCTGGCACTGGGCTCGCTGCTGGTTCGCGGCGGCGAACGCATTGGCGCTTTTGCATCCGGACAGGGGCCGCGTTCTGATCGCCAGGCGGTATCACGAATTGCCGAAAGCCAGATCGATGGCGGGTTGATCAGTGGCAAGGCTGAGCGTCTGCCGCCGGATATCGAGACGACAAAATATTCCTCACTGGTGATTTTTTCCGATTTTCTCGATTCCCCTGAGGTCACCAGCGCCCGGCTTTCCTCCCTCGCCGCCCGTGGGTTGCAAGGTCATCTGGTGCAAATTCTCGATCCGGCGGAGGAGATTTTTCCTTATCAGGGCCGACATGAATTTACCGAAGTTTCGGGCCAGGGCCGGCTTATCGTCGGTCGGGCCGAAGGGCTGGCGAACGCCTATCGCGCCAAGCTGGAGGATCACCGCGCTCATTTACGCCAATTGGCGCGCCGTCTGGGCTGGACATTCACGCTTCACCACACCGACCAGGCTCCCGCCCAGGCACTTCTGGCGCTCTATTCACTCATCGCTGGAGAAGCCGCGCTGCCGATTGCCGATACACCGCCCCGGCCCGACCCGGTCACCGGCGATGGCCAGCGGGCGGCGGGGTAAGCCATGTTGACCCTTGGCATTATCGGTTTCGTGCAGCCCCTGGTGATCGGTCTGGTTCTGGCCCTGCCGTTGATCTGGTGGCTGTTGCGATTTACCCCACCCCACCCCCAGGCCATCGCGTTCCCGCCGTTTATGCTTCTGCTCGGCCTTGGCCAGACCGAGGAGGAACCGGACCGCAGCCCGTGGTGGCTGACGGCATTACGCATATTTGTCGCCTTCCTGGTCATCCTCGCCTTCGCCCAGCCGGTCCTCAACCCCGAACCGGTCACCGGATCAGGATCAGGACCGCTGGTGATCGTCGTCGACAACAGCTGGGCGGCGGCGCCGGGCTGGCCCGAACGCGCCCGGGCACTGGAGAATTTGCTCGACGGGGCCGAGGACGCGGGCCGTCCCGTTGCCGTCATCCCCACGGCGAACGTCATTGCCGCCGGCGCCGGGTTTGCCGCCGCCGCTGACCTGAAAGCCGCGGCTGCCGCCCTCAAGCCCCGGCCAAATGCGCCGATGCGCGAATTGGCCCTGGATAAAATTTCCGCATTGCTGCTGCCGAACCAGACACCCGATTTCATCTGGCTCTCGGACGGTCTGGACTATGGCGCAGCAAGCCAATTTGGCGAGCAGTTGTCGGCCCTTGGCCAGCTCACCGTCTATGATGGTGAAGGCAAAGCCTGGATCTATCCGCCCCGTCTTGATGAGGGCGATCTGGTGGCGCGGCTGGACCGGCGGCCGGGCGGCCTTGCCTCTGGCGAACTCAGGGCCGTCGCCCTTAATGGCCGCACATTAGAGCAGGAAACTTTCACCTTCGATCCTGGGCAGACCAGCACCGAGGTTCGTCTATCGATGCCGGTTGACCTGCGCAACCAGATTGCCCGACTGGAGATCGCCGGGGCACGCAGCGCCGGGTCGGTGGCGCTCCTGGATGACCGCTGGCGCCGGCGCGTTATCGGCCTGGTTTCAGGCGCATCGACCGAGATCACCCAGCCGCTGCTGGCGCCGCTTTATTATGTCGAGCGGGCCTTGTCCCCCTTCACCGAGCTTCGCCAGATAGCGGCGGGCGAAGACAACCGCATTTCAGACCTTCTTGATGGCGGGCTTTCGATGCTGGTCCTTGCCGATGTTGGGCGACTGCTCGAAGACGATGCAAGCGCACTGGCCAAATGGGTCGATGAGGGCGGGACGCTGGTGCGCTTTGCCGGGCCCCGCCTTGCCGCCGGCGCCGACGATTTACTACCTGTTGAATTACGCCGGGGGGGGCGTTCGCTCGGCGGCGCGCTCTCCTGGGCCGTGCCGCAAAAGCTGAGCCCGTTTCCAGCGGAAAGCCCTTTTGCCGGCATGGACATCCCCGAAGAAGTTACGGTTGTGCGCCAGGTGCTCGCCGAACCGGGGCCGGAGATGTCTTTGCGGACCTGGGCCCGGCTCGCCGACGGCACGCCGCTGGTCACCGCGACACGCACCGGTCGCGGCCGGATCGTGCTTTTCCATGTGACCGCCAATTCCGACTGGTCCAACCTGCCGCTGTCGGGGCTGTTTGTCGATATGCTGCGCCGACTGGTCGAGCTTTCTGAAGGCGTCGGTTCAGCGGCGGCGGATGACATCAGTGGCGCGGCGCAATTACGGCCACGCCTGGCCCTGGACGGTTTTGGCCGCCTCCTCGCCCCACCGGCATCGGCCCAGCCAATCGCGGCGCTTGATTTTGCCACCACAAATGTCAGCCCCGACCACCCACCGGGATATTACGGCCCCGAGGACGGCCCCCGGGCGCTCAATACCCTGAACCCCGACGCCAGACCGGTGCCGCTGGTAATTCCCGGGGAGGCCCTTCGCCGCGACTACGGGGAGGCCCGTGAAACGCCACTGGCGCAATGGCTCATACTTGCGGCGTTTGTGGTTTTTCTTGTCGATTTGCTCGCTACACTGGCCCTGTCGGGGCGTCTTCGTGCCCGGTGGGCCAGTGGCGTGGCCATTTTGGCCCTGGTGTTCGGCGCGGCGCTTCCGCCGCCGCCGGGCCTGGCCCAGACGTCGGAGACATCGGCCCGCGAGGCCCGCGCTCTGATGGCCGCGACTCAGACCCGGCTCGGCTTTGTCCTAACCGGCGATGACGAGGTCGATCGCATCAGCGACGCCGGCCTGCACTCGCTCTCGATCGAACTTACCAATCGCACCGCGCTGGAACCAGCTTCGCCGGTGGGTCTGAATATCGAATTTGACGAGCTGGTGTTTTTTCCGCTGATCTACTGGCCGGTGCTGGCCGATGCGGAGTTGCCCTCTATCGCGGCTCTGGCGAAAATTGACATTTATCTTAAGAACGGCGGGACCATACTTTTTGACAGCCGCGACCCTCTTGGTGGCCTGCCGCGCGCCAACGCCTCAGGAAGCGCGCAAGCCAACGCGATGAAGCGGCTGCTTTCCGAGCTCGACATCCCGCCTTTGGAACCGGTTCCGGCAAATCACGTGCTGACCAAGGCCTTTTACCTGCTGCAATCGTTTCCAGGCCGGTTTAA
>QILX01000347.1 GCA_003232175.1 Hyphomicrobiales bacterium
TGTGCCAGCGCCATGGCCTTGATGTCGAAGTGATCGACTGCGAGTGGGGCACCGGTGCCCCGGCGGGCCGTTATGGCGAGCGGCTGGCCACCGATACGGCTCACAAGATCAAGGCGGTACTGGTCACCCACAACGAAACCGCCACCGGCGTCCGCAGTGATATCAGCGCGGTGCGCTCCGCCATGGACGCAGCCAACCATCCGGCGATGCTTTTTGTCGATTGCGTCAGCTCGCTGGCCTCGATGGAATTCCGCATGGAGGATTGGGGCGTTGATATCGCCATCACCGGTTCTCAGAAAGGCTTTATGCTGGCGGCGGGGATGGCGATCCTGGGCGTCAGCGAGAAGGCCATGGCCGCGACTGAGACGGCGAAACTTTCGCGTTGTTATTTCGATTTCCGCGACATGGCGCCCGCCGCTGCAATTAATGTTCGGCCTTAGGGAAAGCCTCGATATGCTGCTCGAAGAAGGCCTGAGCAACGTATTTGCCCGCCATGCCCGCATCGCCGGCGGTGTCCGCCGGGCGGTCGAGGCCTGGGGCTTGTCTCTCGCGGCCAGATCGCCGGAGCTATATTCCGATACCGTCAGCGCCATCTATGTTCCCGAAGGTTTTGACAGCGACACCCTGACAGCCCACGCCTACGACACCTATGCCGTCTCCTTCGGTGTCGGACTTGGCCAGATGGCGGGCAAGGTTTTCCGCATCGGCCATCTGGGCGTGCTCACCGATGTCATGGCGCTTTCCGGGCTTGCCGCCATTGAGATGGCGATGAAGGATCTGGACTATCCGATTGAGTTGGGGGCAGGGGTCGCAGCAGCCCAGGATCACTATCGCAACGCCGCCAAGGTCGGTCTTTCGGAAGCGGCATGAGGGTTCGATGAGCGAGAAAGACGGGACGACCGAATTGAAAATCCCCGACTACGAGGAAGTGCTTGCGGCCCATGAGCGCATTGCCCTTCACGTTCACCGCACCCCGGTGCTGACGAGCCGGTTCATGGACGACCTCACCGGCGCGCAGCTGTTCTTCAAGTGCGAGAATTTTCAAAAAGCCGGAGTTTTCAAGGCACGCGGGGCATCCAATGCGGTTTTTGGTCTGAGCGACGAAGCCGCCGCCCGGGGTGTTGCCACCCATTCGTCGGGCAATCATGGCCAGTCGCTAAGTTATGCCGGTGGCCGTCGCGGCATCCCGGTGACCGTGGTCATGCCGCGCACCGCCCCTGAAGCCAAGAAGGCCGCGGTGCGTGGTTATGGCGCAAATATCGTCGAATGCGAACCCAGCACCTCGTCGCGGGAAGCGGTGTTCGCCGAGGTGATGGCCCGGTCGGGCGCCGATTTTGTCCACCCCTACAACGATCCGCGTGTCATCGCCGGGCAGGCCACCGCCTCCAAGGAGCTGATCGAGGACGTTGGCAAGCTCGACGCTGTCATAGCGCCGATCGGCGGCGGCGGCATGGTGTCGGGCTCGTGCCTGACCCTGTCGAATATTGCCCCGGCGACAAAAATATACGCCGCCGAGCCCAAAAACGCCGACGACGCCTACCGCTCGTTCAAGGCCGGTCACATCATTGCCGACGATGCACCGCAAACTGTCGCCGATGGCCTGAAAGTGCCGCTGAAGGACCTGACCTGGCATTTTGTCTCGACTTATGTTGAGGACATTTTTTTGGCCACCGAAGAGGAAATCATCGAGGCGATGTATCTGACCTGGCAGCGGATGAAAATGATCATCGAACCCTCAAGTGCGGTGCCGCTCGCCACCATTATCAAAAATCGCGAGGTCTTTGCCGGCAAACGTGTCGGCGTGATCATCACCGGCGGCAATGTCGATCTGAAAACCCTTCCCTGGATGTAAATGCTTGACCGCACCAGCTGAGCTTAGAAAGAGAACCCCCATGAACGCTATGAACAAAACCAAACCATCGGTCGTCGGCCTTAACATTCCCGCTGAAATCGGCATGAAGCTGGAGGACGTGGCGACACCGTCGCTGATTATCGACCTCGATGCCTTTGAGAAGAACGTGCAATTCATGGGTGATTTTGTTGCTGAAAAAGGCCTTCGCCTCCGCGCCCATGCCAAGACCCACAAATCCGCCGATATCGCCCTGTACCAGATGTCCCATGGCGGGGCCTGCGGCGTATGCTGCCAAAAGGTTTCCGAGGCCGAGGCCATTGTCGATGGCGGCGTGACCGACGTACTGGTGTCCAATCAGGTTGCCGACCCAAAAAAGATCGACCGTCTGGCCCGGCTTGCAAAACGGGCACGGATGCTTGTGTGTGTCGACGATCTGGGCAATGTCGACGATCTTGCCGCCGCCGCCCAGAAGTACAATGTCACTATCGAATGCCTGGTCGAAATTGATTGCGGCGCCGGGCGCTGCGGGGTGCAATGGGGCGCACCCGTGGTCGAGCTGGCCAAGGCAATCGATGCCGCCAAGGGTCTGGAGTTCTCCGGCCTGCAGGCCTATCAGGGCGCGGCTCAGCACGTGCACGATTTTGCGGCACGCAAAGCCAAGATTGATACCGCGGTGGATCAGGTTGGTAAAACCGTCGTCATGCTGAAATATGAAAACCTGGACTGCAAAATCGTCGGCGGCGCCGGGTCGGGGTCATATTATTTCGAGGGTAATTCAGGGGTCTACAACGAGATGCAGTGCGGGTCTTATATCTTCATGGATGCCGATTACCAGCGGGTTCTGGATGAAAATGGCGAACGCATTTCCGAATTTGAAAACGCCCTGTTCATCTGGACCTCGATCATGTCCAAGACCAAGGCCGACAAGGCGATCTGCGACGCCGGCCTGAAAGCCCAGAGCGTTGATTCCGGCCTGCCATATATCTATGGCCGCGACGATGTCGAATACATCAAATGCTCCGATGAACACGGCGTCATATCGGACCCCGGCAATGTCCTGAAACTGAACGAAAAACTAAAACTTGTGCCCGGTCACTGCGACCCGACCTGCAATGTCTATGACTGGTATGTCGGGGTCAGGGGCGGCAGAGTCGAAACTTTGTGGCCAGTCACCGCCCGTGGTATGGCGTTTTAAGGGGCGGGGCCATGTTGATCGTCACCGAGGAGACCTGCCGGCAGGTCGTCACCCGCGCCGATGGGTTCAAGGCTGTCGAGGCTGTATTCAGCGCCATGTCCGCCGGAGATGCCTATAATTTCCCCGTGGTACGGGAGGCGATTGGTTATGCCGATGCGCTTTACGGTTTCAAGTCGGGCTTCGACCGGGCCGGCCTTGCGCTTGGTGTGAAGTCCGGCGGCTACTGGCCCGGCAATGTTGAAAAAGGGCTCTCCAACCACCAGTCGACAATATTCCTTTTTGATCCCGACACCGGGCGCCTGCACGCCCTTGTCGGCGGCAACTACCTGACCGCCATCAGAACCGCTGCCGCCAGCGCCGTCTCCATCGCCGGGACGCAAAAACCATCGCCATGGTCGGCGCCGGGCACCAATCGACATTCCAGCTGCGCGCAGCCCTGGAGCAACGTCAGTTTGAAAATGTCATCGGCTGGAACCTTCACGAGGATAAACTTTCTGCTCTTGGCTCGGTCGCGGCGGAATGCAATTTGCCTTTTGAAGCTGTGAGCCTGGAGGAAATCGGCGCCAGAGCCGACGTGATCATCACCATAACCTCAGCCCATGAACCGCTGTTGATGAAGGATTGGATAAAACCGGGAACCCATATCGCCGCCATGGGGACCGATACAAAAGGCAAGCAGGAAGTCGATCCCGAGCTGGTCGCTGCCTCGCGGGCTTTCACCGACGAAATCGCCCAGTCGATCACCATCGGCGAGACCCAACATGCTCACCCCGCTTGGGGCCGTCATCCGAGGCGATCACCCGGGCCGTGGCGATGACAGCGAAATCACCCTCTTTGATGGAACAGGGGTCGGCCTGCAGGATCTCGCGGTGGCTTCGGCGGCGGCAAAACTGGCGGTTGAACGCGGCCTTGCCCAGACAGTCGAGTTATAAAGGCAAGTCCGCA
>QILX01000025.1 GCA_003232175.1 Hyphomicrobiales bacterium
GGCGGGTCCAGGTCGGATAGCTGGATTTTTCCTTTGAATTTCGCTTTTACCGGGCCGACCTTGGCGATCACGGTTGCCTGCATTTCGGTACCGGAAATTTTTATAACCTCCTCGCAGCCCGGGATGCAGTCCTGCAGAACCTGAGGGTCGTTCAGGGCTTCCCACACCGCTTCGCGGGATGCCGGTATGATATGTTCGCCGGACATCTTCATGTGTCGTTTCCAATCATAAAATCATCGCGTCTGGATGGGCACCAAACATTGATAATAAGTATCAGGGCCAACCGCCCGCGCCGCGCACTGATCAAATACTTCTAGTTCGCGATAGGATTTGTAAAGCAAATAGGGCCGGACGAGAACTCTCGCCGCAAGGCTGGAGGATCTTCCCGGACGGCTTACCTTGGTCTTCGAGCCAGGTGCCGATGGCTTCAGAACCGGAATAGTAATTCTGCTGGTAAACGACGTAGTGGTCTTTTGGTCAAACGGTCCATCATAAAGCGTATCGCGGACCGCATCCTCCTTACGAACGCCGACCAAAATCCAGCGAGACAGGTAGCGATCACGATAAAAAGCGAAGCCCGACCTTGCGCCTATGCGAATTTGATCAGAAACCGGTATCGGCTGCAATTCTTCGGTGAGGTTGGCCTCGTCCAGAGTATAAAAGAACAGGCCCGCAGTCTCTTGCCAAAGGCGAAAAAACCCAAGCCCGGTCTCATCCCGCACGGCGCCTATATAGGTCTCTCCGCCTCTGATCCGCGCCTCGCCCGGCGGCTTGGGAGTATGATCATTAAGTCGGAATACAACAGATTTGCCATCAAAATAGACGACATAGACCGACGGCGTCGCCTGGGTCACCTTGACTTTCTGACTGCGGCCGAATCTCCATGCCCGCTGGCCGTCTTGTGCCGTTGCGTCATGGAGCAGGAACAAGATGGAATTGAGTGCCCGGTCTGCTGCATCCAACCTGAAACTGCCATGCCGGGCCGCACCGCTGTGGCCAAGGGTAAAATTGTACAGGTTTCGGCTCGACCAGAGCCAGACTTCGTCGGGTAGGTTGTGGAACGCCCTGGCAAACGCAACCTTAGGTCCGGGTGGGATTTGGCCGTTCAGGTGATTTTTCAGGTCTGCTCTTGCCTCAATGCCTTGAAACTCCTGGGAAGTTTTCTGACCGGCTGCAGCCACACTGTATTCCAGTGCCAGGAACAACGAAAATATTATCGACCACAAACAGCTTTGGTTTCCCGGCCCATGTCTTGATTTTTGTGATCCAAACAAAGAATGACCAATTTATTTAGAGCCTTACCGCCATCATCTAAAGTTTAACCCGAAGCCAGCCACCAAAACCAGCACACCGGGCAGGTATTTTTGCAACAGCGGCAAAACTTCCCCTCCCCCTTTCAAAACGGTGGTTGCGAGTTTCCGCCTCAAGGGACTAATTTCTCAACCCATCGTCACACGGTCGACGCTGGGAGAATACCGTTGTGGTTGATCGGCCCTAGATGCGCTGAATAACCGAGGAGACCGATATTCCGATGCTGAAGATTAGTCCTAATCTCGCCGTTGGCCTGGTAATTGCCGCCGGCAGCGCTCTGTCACTCAGTGAAAGCTGGGCGCAGACATCGGAACCCCAGCTGGCCGAGGCCACACCCGCACTTGCCATTTGCCTCGCCAGCGCGCCTTACGGCCTGGACCCGGCGCGCGGGGCTACCGGCAGCACCTCGGCCATGCTGAGCCGCGCGATATTTGATACCCTGGTGAGTGTGGATGCGGATGGGCAAGCCACCGAGCCGCGCCTTGCCCTTGGGTGGGACGTGTCACCGGACCGCCTGCAATACACGTTCCGGTTGCGCCAGGGGGTCGCCTTCCACAAGACGTCGGTTTTTGAACCCACGCGGCCCTTTGGGCCCGACGATGTCGTCTTTACATTTAATCGCCTGCTCGACCCCGCTCACCCCCTCGCCCCGAACGGCACGGGAACAGATATTTCAGAAGTGATCTCTGCCGTTGAAGCGCTGGGCAATGACCAGGTTCGGTTTACACTCAAGGCACCGAATTCAGGATTTCTGCTGCTGCTCGCCAGGGATTTCGCCGCCATACAGTCGGCAGAATACGGCGAAAGGCTGCTTACCGCCCGCCAGGCCTGGATGCTGGATACAAATCCTGTCGGCACCGGGGCTTTCAGCGTGGCAAAGATCGGCAGCGGATTTGATGCGGTTAAATCGCAAGGCCCGCGCCGAAAACCCCTGTTTGAAGTGATCGCCAGCAGCGCCGGACCAGTTATCCGCACGCTGGCTTCCATCCCGGTTCTGGCGGAAAAAAATACCCGCAATCTTTTGAAATCAATCAGCTTAACCGCAAACGCCGCTTATTGGGACGGTGCCCCTTATTCGGAAAACCTGGTCATTGATGCTGAACCCGATATTGCCGAGCGCTATGGACGCCTGGTCCGCGGCGACTGCCAGATCATGCCCGGCCCCGCCGAGGCCGATATCGAGGCGCTTACACGTAATCCCGATGTGGGCGTGACCGAATTCGCCGGTACCGATACTATCTATCTGGCATTCAATACCGAGCAAGCGCCACTGGACGACAAATGGGTTAGACTTGCCCTGTCAGAAGCGATCGACCTGGATGCCCTTGGCCGCCTGCAAGGCCCCGGCGGCTCACCAGCGGGCGCACTGGTGCAAGATGCGGGAAACCTGTTTGCCGTCGAACGACGCATATTCAACACCGATTTCGCCAAAGCCCATCTGGCCGATACAGGCGCCAATCTGCAGAATTTGCGCCTGCTGGTCCCGGTATCTGCGCCCGGCGATACCGCACCTATTGCCGAAAACCTCGCCAAGGCCTGGGGCGGTCTTGGGGTAAATGTTACTATCAACAAAATACTTTGGGCGGACATGGGCTCCAAGCTCAACACAGGTGATTATGATATCGCCTTGCTGGCCTGGCGGGCCGACAGCGCCGATCTGGCGCAGAATTATCGGATGGTGCTATCTTGCGATACCATCGGTAAAACCAACGCCTCAAGGTGGTGCGACAAACCGTTCATGGCTGATCTCAAGGCCATTCGCGATGCCAAAACCCAGGCGGACCGGGTGGAAGGAACACGAAAAATCGCCCAAATCTGCCGATAATGCCCTTGCTTTACCTTAAGCAGCGCTGGGCGGTCCGTACCGAGATCGATGGCCTTGACGCTAGTGCGCTTGGCGCCGCCAATCTGACCCGGGCAGTCCTGAGAACCGCTGCGAAAATGCCGGATCAGACTAGCGGGACGGATATTGATCCCGAATCAGGCGAGAATGTCACCGAGAGCGGCGGCTAATCCAGCGCCGGCAGAATAAAACGAGCTTACCATGATCCCGAGATACTCACGGACTCACGGCCCCAGATGACGGCCCTGTGGGCGCCGGAAGCCAAATTTCGCATCTGGTTCGAAATCGAGGCCCACGCCACCGATGCCCAGGCCAATTTGGGCGTCGTGCCCCAGGCGGCGGCCAAAGCGGTGTGGGAGCGCGGCAAATTCGACGTCGACCGCATCGACGAAATCGAGGCCGAGGTCAAACACGATGTCATCGCCTTTTTGACCAACTTGGCTGAAAATGTCGGCCCCGAGGCGCGTTTTGTCCATCAGGGCATGACGTCTTCCGATGTTTTGGACACCTGTTTCAATATCCAACTGGTGCGCGCCGCCGACCTGCTGCTCGCCGGCACCGACCGCTTGCTCAAGGCTCTCAAAACCCGCGCCCATGAGCACAAACTAACCCCGACCATCGGCCGCAGCCACGCAATCCACGCCGAACCACTGACCTTCGGCCTCAAACTTGCCGCCGCCTATGCCGAATTTTCCCGCGCCAGGACCCGGCTGGAAGCCGCCCGGGAGGAGGTCGCGACCTGCGCCATTTCCGGCGCTGTTGGTACATTTGCCAATATCGACCCGGCGGTGGAAGCTCATGTGGCTGAAAAGATGGGGTTGCGGCCGGAACCGATCTCAACCCAGGTGATCCCGCGGGACCGGCATGGGATGTATTTTGCCACCCTGGCTGTCGTCGCCAGCTCCATCGAGCGGCTGTCGACTGAAATCCGCCATTTGCAGCGCACCGAAGTGCTGGAGGTTGAGGAATATTTCTCACCCGGCCAGAAGGGCTCCAGCGCCATGCCTCACAAGCGCAACCCGGTGCTGACCGAAAATCTCACCGGCCTTGCCCGTCTGGTGCGCGGCATGGCTCTGCCGGCAATGGAGAATATCGCCCTGTGGCACGAGCGCGATATCTCCCACTCCTCGGTCGAGCGCATGATCGGCCCCGATGCGACAATAACCCTGGACTTTGCCCTCCACCGCCTTGCCGGTGTCATTGAAAACCTGGTGATCTATCCGGAAAATATGAAAGCCAATCTCGATCAGCTTGGCGGGCTCATCCATTCCCAGCGGGTGCTTCTGGCGCTGACCCAAAAAGGGGTCAGCCGCGAAGACGCCTATGAATACGTACAGCGCAACGCCATGCCGGTTTGGCGCGGCGAAGGGACATTCCTTGATCTGCTTAAAGCCGATGCCGAGGTTTCAGCCGTGCTGACCGGCGCCGATCTGGAGGCTCTTTTTGATCTGGATTACCATTTTGCCCATGTCGACACCATTTTCGCGCGGGTTTTCATCCAAACGGATTAGGTTTATTGGAAATAACCACTTCGATTCTGATTTTGGTAACGATCAACACCAATTTGCCACATGATTCAGGTTTGCATGCCCCAAATCACTTGAACCTGAGCTCACGTCGAGTACTTTAGGGTCAACCAACGGGGCTCGCCATGGCGATAGACAAGATTGACTACCAGAAAATGACTCAGGACGCGCTTCGCGGTGTGGTTCGTGCGGCACTGGATATCGCCGCCAAAGACGGGTTGCCTGGTGATCACCACTTCTTCATCGCCTTTTCAACCGGGGCGCCGGGGGTCAATATCTCCGCCCGCTTGCGCGAACGCCACCCCGAAGAAATGACCATCGTGCTCCAGCATCAATACTGGGACCTTGATATCGCACCGGACAAATTCACCATCAAACTGTCTTTCAACAATATTCCAGAAACCCTTGTCGTTCCTTTTGCGGCGGTAAAGGGTTTTCTCGACCCCTCGGTCCAGTTCGGCCTGCAATTTGAAAACGGCGCGCCCAAAACCGCGCAAACCGATGCTGCGGCTCTGGAAACAGAGACAAAAGACAGCTCGGAAGGCGATGATGCCGACAAGGGCGAAACTGAAACCGGGGACAGCGAAGTCGTAAGCCTGGACGCTTTCCGCAAAAAATAAGAGTGCTCTTTCGCTTCTGCGGTATATTTACGGGACTGTAGGCATTTGCGCTGTATCTCCTCGATACCCAGCCTCTCAAAGGTCGCGCACCATGAAAACCCGTAGTGAAACCGATAGCTTTGGCGCCTTACAGGTTCCCGCCGACCGCTATTGGGGTGCCCAGACCCAGCGCAGCCTGGCCAACTTTAAAATCGGCATCGAGATCATGCCAGGGCCGATGATACGGGCGCTGGGGGTGGTCAAATTGGCAGCAAGCCGCGCAAATGTCGCTCTGAACAGCATTGAACCTCAATTGGGCCAGACCATCGCCAGCGCCGCGAACGAAGTTGCCTCCGGCAAACTAGACGGCCATTTTCCCCTTGTCGTCTGGCAGACCGGCTCTGGCACCCAGTCCAACATGAACGCTAACGAGGTCATTGCCAATCGCGCCATCGAAATGCTCGGCGGTGAAATGGGCTCCAAGACCCCGGTTCACCCCAATGACCATGTTAATCTCAGCCAATCTTCCAACGACACGTTTCCCACCGCCATGCACATTGCAGCGGTGGAAGAGGTGACCCACAGCCTGCTGCCCGCCATGCAGACCCTGACCGATGCCTTGCGCGACAAATCGGCGGAATTCACCGACATCGTAAAAATTGGCCGCACCCACTTGCAAGACGCAACGCCGCTGACACTGGGCCAGGAATTTTCTGGATATGTCACCATGGTCGCCAACGGTTCGGACCGGGTGAACGGCGCGATGTCGCGGTTATACGCCCTGGCGCAAGGCGGAACGGCCGTTGG
>QILX01000272.1 GCA_003232175.1 Hyphomicrobiales bacterium
AAATTGCGGTAAAAAGGCAGGTTGAAAATGATGAGAAACATCTAAAGCAGCATTCCTGAATTTTTGCAAAAAATCTAAAACGGATCCAATTTTTGGGTCCGCTTTTTTTCCTGTTCAGGTTATAGTGGAATGTTATCTCCATTTAGCCCTGCACCGGCAATCGGCGGTAGGCAAGCGCGCGCGAGTCTGTCAGAATTGCAGCGATGCACAATCTCCTCTTGGAACCCGGTAAACCGCCTCATCGGGAGCCCGTTATTTGAATACATTCCTCATTACCGCTGGCGCTGTGATCATCACTGCTTTGCTGGCCGCTTTTGTCGCGCCGGTTTTTATCGACTGGAATGGCTATCGCGACCGGATCGAGGCTCAGGCTCAGCTTATGTTGTGCCGTGAAGTCGAAATAGCCGGCGATCTCGTGGTCCGGCTGCTTCCCGAACCGGTAATTACCACCGGTCATATCGAAGTGGCCGGCCCGGACAACCAGGTTCTGGTATCGGCTGCCGGGACCAGGTTGAGGTTGGGCCTTGGTGATCTGCTGCTGGGGAAAATCGAAGTCTCGGCCCTGGAACTTGACCGGCCGGTATTTTCGGTTTCCACCAATGCCGATGGCGAGCTGAATTGGGCCCAGGCCACGGCCAGGGTGTGTGAACCTGAATTGGCGGGGGTCAACATTCGCCGCATTGACATCGTCAACGGCATCGCAACTTTCAAGGCGGCTTCCGCGTCAGAACCGGTCACCATTGAGCAAATTGACGCAAGCCTGACCGCTGGCGGGCCGGCGGGGCCGTACAAATTCACTGGCGCCCACGGTCCATCTGAGGATCGCCTCGGGTTTTCAATATCGAGCGGGCGCATATCAGCCAGCGCCCCGACGCGGGTCAGCGGGCGCATTGCGCTGGACGACCGCAGTGAGATTTCCTTTGATGGGGTTGCCGAGGGCTGGCAGTCACCGCCGCTGTTTTCCGGTGTTGTCAAGGCGGAGCGGACTTTGCCGGCGCCCGACGGCGAAATATTGCGCCTGCTTGCCGAAGCGCGAGCGGAAGTGGGTCTGGAAAGATGGGAATTTGCCGATCTGTTGCTGACCGCCATGCAAAATGGAGCAACATCAACCGCATCAGGTTCGGCACGGATCGATTTTGATGATTATGCGCCTGACATCCTGGTCGATCTCAAGGCAAGGCGGATTGATTTTGATGAACTTCTTGGCGATGCCAACGCTGAAAATGACGGGTTCGCGGCGTTCGCGGCCCGGACCGGCGCCTGGGCGGAAAACTCCGGACTGACAGGCCGGATCTCAATGAGTGTGGACGGGGCGGTCCTTGGCGGAGAGCTGATGCGCGATGTAAGCGCTTCGTTCAATCTGGGTCCGCAAAACCTCGGTATAGAGGCGTTCAGGGCGATCCTTCCGGGGCAAAGTCAGCTGGATTTTTCTGGCAATTACCTGCAAGGGGACGCAGGGGGAAAGTTGCTCGGGACCGCAGTTCTTAGCACCGCGGACTTGAGCGCTCTGCTTGAATGGGCCGTACCTCCGGCGCATCTGCGGTTTTTAAACATGCTGCCGCCAACACGTGGCAGCATATCGCTCACGGGCGGACTCCGGGCCGAGGCGGGCGCGTTGGAAATCACCGGGATTGAAGGCCTGTTGGACGCCAAGCCGTTTTCCGGCGATCTGAGTTTTGACCTGCGTCTGCCCGGAGAAGTCTATGCCGCGCTGGCCTTTGATGAACTTGAGCTCGATCGCATACTGCCTGAAAATTTCGACCCATTGGCCCAGTTGGTTGGCGGCGCGACCGCAGGTCCGGACCTGCCGGCCATAGGATTGGAGATCGAGGCGAGGCGGGTCAGGTGGCGCGGCCGTGAGGGGCGGGGATTGGCGATGGCAGTCGGCTTGACTGCTGGTCGTTTGGTGGTGGAACGATTTAGTATTGAGAATTTTGCTGGCGGGCGATTGCACGCCGAAGGCGAGGTGCTTCTGGCTGAAGACGGCCCTCAGGGTAGCCTTGATGTTAACTTTGAAACCGATAATTTTCCTGCCCTGACCGGCCTATTTGGCGTCGATCTCGCGGTTGAAACCGGGCTTGGCGTGGGTTGGCTGTCAAAAATTCGTAAAAGTAATATTTCCAGCCGCCTAAGCTCGATAAAAGATGGCGAAGCCTGGAAAATTGGCCTGACATTGGATGGATCGCTGGGCGAAACCGAAATTTCCGCCAGCATGACCAGCACTGGTGCGCCTGCGGATGTTGCCAAGGGTCGCATCGATGGGTCCCTTAGCCTTGCCAATGCAGATGCCGGCCGTCTTTTTGCCCAGCTCGGACTAAGCGGATTGCCTGCGTCCACACCCCAAGCGCCCGGCGAATTGACCCTGAATGGGGTCGGCACCATGGCGAACGGGTTCGGTTACAGCGCCAGATTTAATGCATTTGACGCCAGCGTCGCGGCAGAGGGCAATATTGAAACTTTACCAGCGCGCGTTCGAGGGCGGCTGACTATGAAGGCCGAAGATTCCAATCGGATCGCTGATCTTATGGGGGTGGGGACCTTAGCGCCGGTGTTACCCAAAACCGACCTTGAAATGAATTTCGATCTTATGGGCGGGGCGTTGGATGTATCCCTGTTCAAGGGTGAAATTGCCGGTGTCGAAGCCTCTGGCGGTGGCCGCTGGCAAGTTTCAGGGCGACGTACAGGAACAGTGGACATTAAATTGGCGCACCTATCCCTTCCGTGGGCCTTGTCCAGCCTATTTGGCGGCGGATCTGATGTCAGTTCAATATTTTCGCCGAATTCTCGCGCCTTGTGGTCTACAGAATTGATCAATTCCAGCATTTTGGACCGTTGGCCGCTTTCTTTGAAAATTGGTGTCGGAAAACTCACCCTGGGCGGTGATCTTGTTCTCGACGACAGCACTATTGATCTGAGCATCGGCGAGGGCCGGCTGGAACTGTCAAGCCTTCAAGGTGATTTTCCCGCTGGTGGCAGATTTGAAGCCAACGGCGATATGCTCCTGTCGGAGGTCTCATTGGATGTTGAAGGCAGGATCAAAACCGACGGGTTGCCTCTTGGGCGCTATCTGGCGGACAAAGACGGGCGAGCGCTT
>QILX01000274.1 GCA_003232175.1 Hyphomicrobiales bacterium
TCTCATGGGTCTCGCCCTTCCAGTCGGTCCAGGTCTGCTCGACGGTGATTTCCTCTTCAAAGGCCACCCGGGCCAGCTCGGCGGCAAGGCCGCGAATGCGGTCCGCCTCAAGACCGGTGCGTTCCGCTACCGCATCGGGCCCATGGGCGGGATCAAGATAGGTCCGCGCCAGCAGATCAAATGCCGGGATCGCCGTGCCGCCGCCGGGCAGTGCCACCTCGCCACTCATCCGCGGCCGCAACACCCGCGCCTTGGCGGATTTCAGGCTGCCGGAGACCTCATCGAAGACCTGCGCCTCGCCGTCTTCGCCCCGGACGAACAGGCCATCGTCCCCGGCGCCGGGCGCGACGCGAACCAGCCAGGGCGCATTGGTGTAGCGCACCAGATAATCGACATCGATTTTGCGGGTGCGCAATAGCTCGTGCACCAGCGCCAGAATAAGCAATCCATCGGTGCCGGGGCGGATCGGCACCCAGTCATCGGCGATGGCCGAATACCCCGTGCGCACCGGATTGACCGAAACGACACGGGCGCCACGGGACTTCAGTTTGCCAAGGCCGGTCTTGATGGGATTTGAATCGTGATCCTCGGCGACCCCGAACAACACGAACATTTTTGTCCGGTCCCAGTCGGGCTCACCAAATTCCCAGAACGATCCGCCAATGGTATAGATGCCCGCCGCCGCCATGTTGACCGAACAAAATCCGCCATGGGCGGCATAATTGGGCGTGCCGAAACTTTGCGCCCACCAGCTGGTCAGGGCCTGGGACTGGTCGCGGCCGGTAAAAAACGCAAGTTTTTTGGGATCGGTGGCGCGGATCGGCTTGAGCCAATCCACCGCGAGCAACATCGCCTTGTCCCAGCTGATCGCCTTGAACTCGCCCTTCCCGCGTGGCCCGGTGCGCAACAAAGGCGTGGTCAGCCGTGCCGGGGAGTTGATGTGCATGATCCCCGCCGCCCCCTTGGCGCACAAAACGCCGCGATTGACCGGGTGATCACGATTGCCCTCGATGTAGCGCACTTTGCCATTTGTCAGATGGACATCGATGCCGCAGCGGCAGGCGCACATATAGCAGGTGGTTTTTTTGACCTCGTCGGCGGTGGCCGCGCTGGGATCGGCATCGGCTCGGCTCATGCGGAGGGGGGAACCTTCTGGGAGGGGGCTGGGGGCGGAATGCCGCTCAGGCCGCTCAGTTTAGCGGCATGAGTTCCAAGGCTCAATCTTGAAATTTCCACCGAGGCACGACGTAAAGAAGCACCATCTAAAGCGTGGCGCGATCATTCTGATTCGCGCCACGCTTTAGATTTCGTAGCCCAGGACCCCGGGCAGCCAAAGTGCGATTTGCGGAAATGCGATGACCAGGGCGATGGTCAGGATCATCGCGACAATCGGCCAGATAACCCAGCGTACCGTCGCTTCGATGGGAATACCTGCCACCTTCGCCGTGACCATCAGGTTCACCGCCACCGGCGGGGTGAACTGGCCGACAGCGATATTCATCGCCATCAGCACCCCGAACCAGACCTGGTTCCAGCCGAACACCGTCATGACCGGCATCAGCAGGGGCAGGGTTATGAGGTAAATCGATACGCCGTCCAGAATCATACCGGCCAGCAGCAGCACCCCCATGACCAGAAGCAGGACCACCATGGAGGAGTTCGAAAGCGAGGTGATCAGCTCGGCCGCCGCATCAAATCCGCCAAGTGTTGCCCCCCCCCAGGCGAAAATACCGGCCAGCGAGATGATAATCATCACCACGGCGGATATCTGGGCTGAGTCGGCCAGCACACGATAGAGTTCGCGAAACCCCATGGAGCGGTGCAGGAAAACCCCAACGAATGTTCCGTAAAACACCGCGACAACGGCGGCCTCGGTGGGCGTGAACAGACCGCTGCGCATGCCGCCCAGAATAATTACGGGGGCGAACAGGCCGGGCAGCGCGCCGACAAAACTTTTACCCAAAGGGGGGCGCTCGCTGCCTTCCTTATCGCCAAAACCATGGTGACGGCTCAGCAGCAGGGTTGGCAGGGCAATGGCGAAACCGGCGAGCAGGCCGGGAAACAGACCGGCAGCGAAAAGGGCGCGCAGATCGACCCCGGGCACCATGATCGAATAGATGATCAGGGCAATCGACGGGGGAATGAGAATGGCGGTGGAGGCCGAGGCGGCGATAATGCTGGCGGAAAACTCTCGCGGATAACCGGCCCGCACCATGGAAGGGATCATCACCGTGGCGACGGCGGCGGCATCGGCCGGGCCCGAGCCGGACATGCCGCCCATGATCAAGGTGACCAGAATTGCGACCAGCGCCAGGCCGCCCCGGCGCGGACCGATAATCGCCTGGGCCAGCAGCACCAGCCGGGCGGCGACCCCTGAGCGCTCAAAAATCATGCCGGTCAGAATGAACAGCGGAATGGCGATCAACGGATATTTGGCAATACTGGAATAGGCGATGGTGCTGATATTGGCGACCGCATCCATGTCCAGGCCGACAAAAATCGCCAAAACCCCCGAAATACCCAAGGCGACCGCGATTGGTGTGCCGGCGATCAGCAGCGCCGCAAAAGAGGCGAGCAGAACCAGGTTGGCGCTCACGCCTGTTCTTTCCGGGTTCGCCAGGCCGATTGAGCAATCCGAAACAGCACCGCCAGTGACAGCACCGGTAGCCAGATGGTGTAGATCCACGCCGGATACCCCAGGCCCGGCGAGGTTTCCTCATAGATATATTCGTCAATGGCCAGATCGGCGCCATAATAGGCAATCAGGCCAAACATCAGCGCGCTGGCGGAAACCGAAACGATGCCGCAAACGGTTTGCCCAAGCCTCCCCATGCGCTGGGCGAAAAAGGCGATGCGAATGTGATCGTTGGTGGCAAAAGCCAGCGAGGTGCCGACGAAAGTCACGACCACCAGCAGGAAAACCGAATACTCCTCGGTAAACGCAAAAGAGACATCGGTGGCATAACGAACCACTACATTGGAAATGCTGATCAGGCAGATCAGCCCCATGGCCAGCGCTGCAACCGCTTCTTCAATGCGAAAGGGCGGGGCAGCGGGTTTTTCCGGCTCGGGCATAGGGGCTTGGTTCAT
>QILX01000261.1 GCA_003232175.1 Hyphomicrobiales bacterium
GTGTCCGCGATGGCGCCGGTAATGGCGATAACGCCGGGGCCGTTTGAGAGCGCCTCGATCCACTCCGACATCAACGCCTGGCAAGACCCTTGTTCCGATGCCGCGTGCCGAACCGCCTCGCCGTCGTAAATCAGGATATTGTCCACAACCGAATTTGCCCGCGGCCACTGTGATAGGTCGACACGCGCCGCGACCAGCGCCTTGAACGCGTCAAAGCTGCCGTCATCTTCGGTCAGCCAGTGATCTGCCGTCCGGTCCGGTGGATTGGTTTTTTTGTCCATAGGCGCTTTATCCCATTTGAGACGTCAGGGCCGGCCCGAACACCCAGCGGGCCTCAGGCGGCGAGGGCACCGGGTCCCGGGATGGCACCGGGAGGGCATTTCCCACCGATGATCATCCCCAGAACTTCGTCCTTGGAAACATCTGAAACCGCGGCATGGCCAACAACGGCGCCGTTTTTCATCACCGAAATCCGGTCCGCCAGATCGAAAACATCGTGAATGTCATGGCTAATGAGGAAAATACCGATCCCGTCCTTTTTGAGTTGCAGGATGAGCTCGCCGACCTGATCGGTTTCCTGCGGTCCCAATGCCGCGGTCGGTTCATCCATGATCAGAATACGAGCATTGAAGTGGATGGCGCGGGCAATGGCAACTGATTGGCGTTGTCCGCCGGACAAAGATTTCACCGGGTCCTTGAAACGCTCGAACGCCGGATTGAGCCGTCCCATGACCGCGCGTGCCTCGGACTCCATCGCCGCATCATCCAGTGTGCCCCAGCGGGGAGGAACAGATTGGCGGCGGCATCGACATTGTCCGCCAGCGCCAGGGTCTGGTAGATGGTCTCGATGCCGTAATCCTTGGCTTCACGTGGTGTGGCGATATGGGCCTCTTCGCCATCGATGAAGATCTGGCCGTGGTCGCGGGTATAGGCGCCGGACAGGATCTTGATCAGGGTCGATTTGCCGGCGCCGTTGTGGCCCAGCAGGCCGACGACTTCACCGGCGTAAAGGTTCACCGAGGCGTGGTCCACCGCCTTGATACCGCCAAAAGCGATGGAAATATCGCGCAATTCCACCAGCGGCGGTTTGTCATTCGATGTCGTGCTCATCCCGCCCTCCTCAGACCGAACTGCGGCGATAAAGCGTATCAAGCCAGACCGCCGAGACCAGCACCACGCCAACAACCATTTGCTGTATAGCGGCGTCAAAACCGACCAGCACCATGCCCGATTGCAGCGATTGCATCACCAGGGCACCCAGCATCGCGCCATAGATGGTGCCGATGCCGCCGGCAAAAGAGGTCCCGCCGATAACCGCCGCGGCGATCACATAAAGCTCGTCGAACTGCCCCAGCGCATTGGTTGCCGAGTTCAGCCGGGCGCTGGCGATAACGGCGGAAATACCGGTCAGGGCGCCCATCAGCGAAAAGATCATCATCGTCATGAGTTTGGTATTGATGCCCGCCAGTTCCGCCGCTTCAGGATTGCCGCCAATGGCGAATACATAACGGCCAAAGCGGGTCCGCGTGGCCAGAAATGTCATGAAGATTCCAACCGCCAGCGCCACCAGAACCGGAATGGCGAACCCGTGGGGTATGAACAGCCCGCCCTCGGGCACCTCGATATTGTTGGCAGCGGCATATTGCCGGACAATGCCCTTGGGCCAGGGGTAGGAATTCATCACCAAGACAATGCCAAGGGTCAACGCCGAGCCGACGGTGCCGATCAGAACCTCCGCCCACATCGGTCGCAGCGGGAACCCAAAACGCACGCGTTGCCGGCGGCCCGAAATGAGCAGGGCAACGATGCCCAGGCACACCAGCCCGCCGACAATCCAGCTTCCCGTTGCCCCGATGGTGCCGTAAGGCCCGCCGCCGATCAGGGCGAAATTCGCATCCACCGGCGCGATGGTTTCGCCACGGGCGACCCACCAGGCCGAACCGCGCCAGAACAGGAGCCCGCCAAGAGTGACGATAAAAGCCGGGATGCCCAGATAGGCGATCAGGAACCCGTGCAAAGCGCCGATGGTGGCGCCGAACATGATGCCGATGACGACGGTAATCATCCAGATGAACGGGCTTTCAAGGCCGATAATGTTCGGCAGCACCCAGACCTGGACCACCCCCATCAGCATGGCGGTGACGCCGAGAAGCGAGCCCACTGATAGATCAATATGCCGGGTGACGATAACCATCACCATGCCGGTGGCCATCACCGCGATTGAAGAGGTCTGAACTGAAAGGTTCCACAAATTTCGAGGGGTCAGAAAGGCACCGAAATCGTTGACGATTACGCCGTAATAGTGAAATCCGACCCAGATCAGCAGCAAGGCGCCGATCATACCGAGCATTCTGGTGTCCACCTCGGTGAGGCGCAAGAACCGGACTATGGCGTTTTCTTTGGGCTCAGGCGTGCTTGGTGCACTGATTTGATCGTTGGACACAGGCTCCCCCCGGAAATTCAGTCCCTCGTCTACGATAAGACAATCATGTGTTTTTCAGAAGCAAAATTACAATAAAAAAAGCCGCGGCACCAATAAAGTGACGCGGCCTCTTGGATATTTAGTCCGGTAATGTCACCAGATCATCGTGCCTCAGCAGCCCATTGCCGCCCCGGCCGCAACGCCCTTGCAGGCAGTGGCTTTGTCAATCCAGCCCGCCTTGATCACGACATCAAGGTTGTCCTTGGTGATCGCGGTCGGTGCGAGAAAAATTGAATTGACCTCGACGCCACGCTTACCGCCGGAGAATTTGGTGGTACCGGGAATTTCGGACATTGACTTGCCCTGGGCCAGCATCTGTGCGGCTTCTGCGGCAACTTTGCCGAGCGCCCGGCTGTCTTTCCATACCGAGACCAGCTGGGTGCCAAGGGCCACCCGGTTGAGGGCGGCCAGATCGCCGTCCTGGCCGGTGACCGGAACCGTTCCGGCCATGCCCTGGGCGGCAAGGGCGGCGACAACGCCGCCAGCCATGCCGTCATTTTCTGAGATCACCGCATCGATATTGTTGTTATTTGCGGTCAGGATCTGCTCCATGTTGCGCTGGGCGTTTTCAGGCTTCCAGCCATCGGTGAAGACCTCGCCGACATTTTTGATCTTGCCCGAGTCGATATTGGGTTTGAGTACTTCCATGATGCCTTCAAAGAGGAAGGTTGCATTGGGATCGCCCTGGTCACCCTTGATGAATGCGAAATTGCCGGAGTCTTTTACCTTGAGCATTTCCTTGGCCATCAGGCGGCCGACGCCGACATTATCGAAGGTGATGTAAAGGGAATCGGGGTGTTCGATCTGCACGTCATAGGCGATCATCGGAATGCCTTCCGCGGCAGCTTTTTCGACCGCGGGTAAAATGGCTTCAGAATCGAAAGGCACGATCATCAGAACATCGGCGCCCTGGGCGATCAGCGATTCCACGTCCGTCAGCTGCTTGGCGGCTGAGCCCTGGGCGTCGGCGGAAATATACCGGTCGCCATGGCCTTCCACGATGGCCTTTATCACCGCCTCATCGCGCTTCCAGCGTTCTTCCTGAAAGATTTTCCAGCTGACCGCGATGGTCTTGCCATCAGCCAGCGCCGGCCCCGCGATCGATGCGGCGAATACCGCCCCCATAAGGGCAATGGTTAGTTTTTTCATGAGAGTTCCTCCCGGTGCAATCTTTAATTTCATAACTTGAGCGAACGGACACCCGTCGCCGAACCAATTTAATTCGAGGTCCAAAAAAAATAGTTGCGTGATCCTCCACTTGTGTCAACATCTAAGTTC
>QILX01000271.1 GCA_003232175.1 Hyphomicrobiales bacterium
CCAGTTCGGTCACCTGCCCCACCGGCAACAGCTGACCGGGGGGAAACATGTCGAATGAATCCCGCATCGCCATGATCATCAGGTGATGGAGGTTGAAGGAAAAAACCAGGGTTACGCCCAGTACGGAAAGAAATGAGCCCACAAGAGTCGATTGCGCACCTTGCGCGGGGTCAAAACTCTGAGCCAGTGCCAGGCCGATCTGAAAGGCGATTATGGAGCCGGCGAATTGCATGGTGCTCATCACCAGACGCGCCGTGCCACCGACAAACAGCCCGATCAGAAGCTCTCCGATCAGTAAAAAAATCAATGTCATCATGCCGGTAGGAAGAGCTGGAAATAGTTCGCGCACCACAGGATAAAGAACGAATGTCATTCCGAACGCCAGAGCAATGCGGCTGCGGGCCGGGATAAGGGACTCGCCCACCGCCGGCAGCAGCATCAGCATGGTGCCCAGGCGCGTGAAGATCAGCGCAAATACGAAAATGGTCGCAGGTTCGATCTGCAACGTCATGGGATTACTCTAGATCTTGGCGATGCTGTCGGTGATCTGGACCATGTAACGCGCCATGGTCGCCCCCATGAACGGCAGCAGCACGATCAGCGCCAGAAACATGGCGACGATTTTAGGAACGAAGACTAGGGTCATTTCCTGCACCTGGGTCAGGGCCTGCAGCAGCGCGACCCCAAGCCCAACCACCAAAGCAACGAGCATCAAGGGGCCAGAAACGATCAACATCGTCCAGACGGCATCGCGGGCCAGATCAAGGATCTCCGCACCGGTCATCCGTATTGTCCTCGTGCCGAAAACGCCAGGACCACAACGTGCAGCTGCATCGAAAAGCAGGGCATTAAATTATGATATGGCAAAACCACTATATCGGCATCCGCAAAATTTCCTGATAGGCGCTAAGCACCCTGTCCCTGACCGCGACAATCGTCTGTACCGTCAACTCCGCTTCGGCTACCGAGGTGACGACGTCAACAATGTTGCCCTGCCCCATGGCCTGCATCTGCATCTGCTGGTCCGCGGCCCTGCTGGTTTCGCTCAGCCCATTCACCACGTTTTCAAGTGCCGATGAAAATCCTCCCTCTGCCGCCGGCGGCACGCCACCGGCGACCTTGGCGGCCTCGGAAATCTCTTTTGCTTGCAATGCATAGGCATTCGCGGCGGCAAGGGTGGTTACGCTCATAGTGGATCTCCTTCAAAAAACATGTGCGGGGCGGACGCGACTAGGCCCGCAGAATATCGATAGTGCGCTGGACCATGCGCCGCGCTGAGGTAATGACGTTCAGATTGGCCTCATAGGTGCGCTGAGCTGCCTTCATATCCATGGATTCAATCAAGGCGCTCACATTGGGCGTTTTGACATAGCCCTTGTCATTTGCGCCCGGATGGCCGGGCATGTAGCGGCTCTTGAATGCGCTTTTATCGGGAATTGGTTTTCCCGTTTTAACCACCAGTGCATCTAGCTCACGGCTGAAAGTGGCATTCATTACCGGAATGCGCCGCCGGTAGGGCTCGCCACCGGGAGTTTGACTGACGGAGTTGGCATTGGCGAGGTTTTCCGCGATCACCCGCATTCGCGCCGTCTGGGCTTTTAGACCCGTTGCGGCGATCATTATGGATTTGATGAATTCCATGAAATTAGTCTCCTGCCCGACATTGCGGTGCTGTTTGCGTTAGGCTGAGCGAACGGCGGTTTTGAGCAAGGCCAGCCCGCGGCTGTAAAGGGTTGTTGCCAACTGATAGTCCATCTGGTTCTCGGTCACTTTCATCATCTGTTCTTCCAGCACCACGGCATTGGCGGATGGCGAAGTTTCCCAGCTGGCCGACTTTTCAAGCGGAAACGGAGATGATCCGGATAATGATGCAACAATGTGGGCGCGATTTGTCGCCGCGGTGCCAATTCCGCCAAGGCTGACGATTCTGCCCGAGGGATCGAGCGGCTTGAGGTCAAGGGGGACAAAACCTGGTGTATCGGCATTGGCCACATTTTCGGCCAGCAGCTTCTGACGGGCCTGGTGCCAGTTCAGCTTTTCCTTGAGGAGGTTGAAAACCGGTAGATCACCAATGTTCATGGGCTCATCCATTAGTTGAATTGTCGCGGGCAACTGGGCAGATTGTTCCCCCTCTTGGTTAACAGCATGTTAATTCGTGCATTCACCTGCCCCGACCCAACGCTGCGAATGGCGGAATTAGGGGGGGCTTAACCTTTTGTTAGGCATAAACCCGGCAATAAGTGCCGGGAGCCGTTAACACTTCGGCTTAGAAGCGGAAACCGAACATGGAAATCACACAGATCGCTTTTTTTATTGCGGTGATGTTCTTCGTCCTGGCGCTGATTCTGGCCTTGGCCTGGGTTGCCAGACGATATATGGGCGGTGGCGGCGCCACACGCGCCAAAGGCTCGCCATTGCGCCGCCGTGAGCGGCGGCTCGCCATGGTGGAGGCCGCCTCCATCAGCCCACGCCATAAACTAGTGCTGGTCCGCCGCGACAATGTTGAACATCTGCTATTGCTGGGTGGCGGGAATGAACTTGTGGTGGAAAGCCGAATTACAACAAGTTCCTCTGGCGCCGACGTTGGTATTCGTGACAACGAACCCCGGTTCGCCCCCCCCACCGCGGGCGGGGAAATACCCGGATCGCCAGCACCCGGCCCTGAACTGAGCACTGCGCCCGCACCATCTTTCCCTCCCCCAACTTACGGTGCGGCAACCGCCGGCAACTATGAGCCCAGCCTTTTTCGGCGCGGCAACGAAGATGATGTCGGGTTTCGCGATCAAGCCCCGGATTTCGGCCGGACAAACCCTGAACCGGATTATTTTGCCTCTGCCAGTACAGAACCGACAGACGAAGAGCGCACATCCTATCAGGACCAGGACGAACAGGACGAACCGCCACAATCAACATCAACTTACGAAAAATATCGCCCGCCTTACGGGTCGGCTTTGTCCAGAACCGCTGACCATGAACCCGACCCCGATGACGATCGGGGCGGTGCGCCTGAAGTAGATGATGACGACCGCAAGCAGGCTCGTGTTCTCAGTCGGTTCTTGCGCAAGGATAACACTGAATGAGAA
>QILX01000361.1 GCA_003232175.1 Hyphomicrobiales bacterium
TTCGCCGCCATGGAGCCGGTGATTTCGGGGTGTTTCGAGGAATTCGCCGACGGCAAGCCGGTAACCAAGGAATGGCCGCGCATTCCCTATCACGATGCGATTCGTAAATATGGTACGGACAAGCCGGATTTGCGCAATCCGGTCCAGATGTCGGACGTGACCGACACCTTCCGGGGCTCGGGCTTCAAGATTTTCGCCGGCATGATCGAAAAGGACGCCGATGTTGAGGTGTGGGCCATCCCCGCCAAGGGCGGCGGCTCCCGCGCCTTTTGCGACCGGATGAACTCCTGGGCCCAAGGGGAGGGCCAGCCGGGTCTGGGTTACATCTTCTTCCGCGATGGCGAGGGCGCCGGACCGGTGGCCAAGAACATCGGCCCTGAACGCACTTCAGCAATGCGTGATGAATTAGGCCTTGGTGATGGCGATGCGATTTTCTTCGTCGCCGGTCTGCCCAAGCGCTTTGCCGATTTTGCCGGTGCCGCTGTCACCCGCGTCGGTGTCGAGCTTAAACTCATCGACGAGGACCGCTTCGAGCTCTGCTGGATCGTCGATTTCCCCATGTATGAATGGGATGAGACCAACAAGAAGGTCGATTTCTCCCACAATCCGTTCTCGATGCCGCAAGGGGGTCTGGAGGCCCTTGAAAGCAAGGACCCGCTGGAGATTGGCGCCAATCAGTACGACATGGTGTGCAATGGCTATGAGATCGCCTCGGGCGCCATCCGCAATCACAAGCCTGAAATCATGCTGAAAGCCTTCGAGATCGCCGGTTATCCGCCCGAGACCCTTGAAGAGCGCTTTGGCGGCATGCTCAACGCTTTAAGGTTTGGCGCACCCCCTCATGGCGGCATGGCGGCGGGGCTTGACCGCATTGTCATGTTGTTGTGCGGCAAGCAGAATTTGCGCGAAATCACCATGTTCCCGATGAACCAGCAGGCCCAGGACCTGATGATGGGCGCACCAGGGGAGGTTTCGGCCAGCCAGTTGCGCGATCTGCATATCCGGTTGAACCTGCCGCCCAAGGGGTAGCTGGACCGAAAAAGGGAGATAAGATGCGCGTCGATGACAGGCGCAAGGGCCCGGACTATTTCATGGAGCGCGACGGCGAGCGTTTTGCCGGGCTGCATGTCTTTGTCGATCTTAAAGGCGCCAGCCGGTTGAACGAGATCGGGCATATCGAGGCGGTTTTACGGGACTGCATCGAGGCGACAGGTGCCACGCTGCTCCATATTCACCTGCATCATTTTAGCCCCGGCGGCGGAGTGTCCGGCGTGGCGGTGCTGGCGGAAAGCCATATTTCAATCCACACCTGGCCCGAAGCCGAATTTGCCGCGGTCGATATATTCATGTGCGGGGAAACCTTCCCTGAACGTGTCGTGCCGGTTTTGCAGACCGCATTCTCGCCGGTTGACATGCAGGCGGCGCGCGCTGGATCACCGAGGAATTGCACGACGCCCATGGGCTGCACACCCGATATTCCGCCACCCGGATCATCCATGAAGACTATACCGGGCAGCAGCATCTGGTGGTGTTCGACACCAACCGTTTTGGCCGTGTTCTTATGCTCGACGGCGCGGTACAGCTCACCACCGCCGATGAATTCATCTATCACGAAATGATTGCCCATATGCCGCTCTTTGCCCATGGCAAGGCGCAAGAGGTTCTGATTATCGGCGGCGGCGATGGCGGCGCGGCGCGCGAGGTTCTCCGCCATGACAACGTAAAGCGGCTAATCCAGGTGGAGATCGACCGGGGGGTGGTAGATCTGTGCTTGAAATACCTACCTGAGTTGAGTGCTGGCGCGTTTGACGACCCCCGCCTCGATCTGATCATCGGCAACGGCGCGGCTTATATGAAAACGCGATATACCGCCTTCGATGTCATTATTGTGGATTCAACCGACCCTGTGGGTCCGGGCGCATGTCTGTTTACGACAGAGTTTTACACCGATTGCGCGGCGGCATTGGCCCCCGGCGGCGTGCTGGTTACCCAGAACGGCGTGCCGTTTCTGCAGCCAGATGAGCTAAAATCAACCCAGGCGATATTCAAATCGATTTTTGCTGCCCGGGCAGCCTTTATTGCCACGATCCCCAGTTATGTCGGCGGGCCGATGGCCTTTGGCTGGGGCGGCGACGACCCCTCGCTTCTGACACAATCTTCAGCGGATCTTGAGTTGCGGTACGACGAAGCGGAGTTCAAGACGCGCTACTACTCCCCCGGCATACACAATGCGGCATTAATTTTACCGCCATATATCAGCGCGCTCGTGAACGGCGGCTGAGCCCTTTAGGCTTTTACCAGTTCACCAAATTCCTCGCGCACCTTTTGTATGTCCTTCAAGGTCGGCAGACTGGCTTCATTGCCCAGATGTTGAATGCCAAAGGCCGAGGCGGCACGCGCGAAGGTGAAATGAGCCTCCCAGTCCCGCCCAGGATCGTTGAGATAGGAATACATATAAGCGCCATGGAAGATATCGCCGGCGCCATTGGTGTCGATGACGCGGGCATGCGGGACGGGCAGGGCAGGCAGGGTGTGCGCGGCCGAGCCCGCCTCAGACCAGATCAGACCCTTGGCGCCTAAGGTTACCCCGGCAATGCGCGCGCCGCGCTCATGCAGATAGGCCAATGTGTCTTCGGGGCTTTTTTTTAGCTGTTCGCAAAACAGCTCCGAGACAACGGAGACGTCAATAAATTCCAATAAATCCAGCGTGTTCTGGCGTATAGTTCCTCCATCAAGTGAAGTCATGATCCCCATCTGGCGACAGCGCCTGGCATAGATCAGCGCAGCGTCGGGTTGATGGCCGTCCATATGGATTGCCCGGCAGCCTTCCAGATCGACATCGGGGGCAGGGTCAAGATAATTGGCGTCGCGGCAGCGGATAATGGCCCGACGGCCATCCTTGGGCATGACAAAGGAGAGCGACGACTGGGCCACTTTGCGCGGGATCAGGGCGACACCGTAACTGCCGGCCATGTCGCGGAACATGTTGCCCAGCCAGTCGTCGGCCAGCGAGGTCATCAATTCGGGTTTGATGCCAAGTTTAGCGCAGGTGAAAGCCGCGGTGACAGCATTGCCGCCAAAACTCACCGAATAGGTGTCGGCCACCATCTTTTCGTCGCCGCGCGGAATCTCGTCGGCGATAAAAGTCACATCAATGTAAGTCTGGCCGATGAAGAGTGCCTGCATGTTTTTCTCATTTTGGCCGGAATAATCTGTTCGACTTTATAGCCGCGCTGAACCGGGCAGGAAAAGTGCTGATCGAAAAATTACGCCAAATGCGCAATGTCTGACCGGTGAAAATCTAATCTTAACTCATATGCCGCAGTATCAGGGACAGTAAATGTGTTGGGTAAAGCGTGCAGTATCGGTTTAAAATCGCCCTAGCGGTTGGGCTTTCGGTCTTGGTGACACTGGGACCAATGGTTGTGATTGACGTAGGCGTTCGCTGGGTTGCTATCGAGCAGGGCCGGTCCAATCTCAAGTCCATGGGTGAAACCATGGTCGCCCATGCCGAGAATATTCTCGATGCGGCGGCAGGTTCCCTTGAAATCCTCGCCAGCGAAGGCATAGACGCCTGCAACCCGGTCAATATAAGACGTCTTTCAGAAGTGGTATTCACCCGCGCCGGGGTGAAGGAGATCGGCATTGTCGACGACGACGGGCGCATGCTGTGTTCTAACTACGGTCCCGCCATGGTGCAAATCGGCGTTGATGCCGGTGTCGCCAATCCCGGTCGTGCGCCCGCCGGCGTTGTCCCGGTCAATCTTGAGATGGTTTCAACCCGGCTTGCCTCGCGCACGGCCCTTGGTGTGCGGCGGGAAACCACCAGGGGCAGCTTGATCGCCTTTGTCGACCCCAATGCCATTTTTCTCGATCTTCTGCATGGCCGGTCGCAAAAAAACTGTCATGCCCGCCTTGTGCTCGCCAACGGATCGGTGGTCATGGTTACCGGCGAAACCGCTGAATGGGTTAGAGAAGCGGACCCCGAATTTATCGAGGTCAACGCCACTTCATCGCGATACCCCATTGCCGTTGTTCTTGCCGGGCCGCGCTTCGCCTTTGTCGAACCTTTTGCGGAAATCCAGAGTTACGCCAAAATCGGTGCGGGAATTCTTGGTCTGGCGTTCCTGATTCTCATGGGATATCTGGGCCGCAGCCGGTCCTCTCTGGAGGGCGAAATTGACGAAGCGTTGCGCAACAAGGAGTTTGTTGCTCAATATCAGCCGATAGTCGACGTCGCCGATGGCCGGGTTGCCGGGTGCGAGGCGCTGATCCGCTGGCAAAAACCGGATGGAAAACTTATGCCGCCGGATCTTTTTGTGCCCATCGCCGAGGCCACCGGCCAGATCGTCCCCATGACCCGTCAGTTGATGGTGCGCCGATGTTTCAGATGACAGAAGATTTCTACATCTCCATCAACCTTGTCGCCGAACATTTTGAAAACGATACCATTGTCGAAGAGGTGCGCGAATTTTTTGAAAACAGCGCAATTCCGACATCCAGTCTGGTTTTCGAGATAACCGAGCGTCGTCCGCTGAAGGACATTGACGTGGCGCGCGAGGTGGTGGCGGGCCTTCAGGGTCTGGGCGCCCGCGTGGCCCTTGATGATGCAGGTACCGGGCATGGTGGTTTAGCCTATATACAGAGACTGGGTCTGGACATCATCAAGATTGACCGGATGTTTATCGAAGCCATCGGCACCGAGGCGGTTTCCGCGCCCATCGTCGATGCATTGCTGGAGCTCGGCGATCAGCTTGACATGACGATTGTCGCCGAGGGCGTTGAGACCGAAGCGCAGTTCGCCTATTTGCGCGAACGCGGCACCCGCTACATTCAGGGGTTTTTGT
>QILX01000349.1 GCA_003232175.1 Hyphomicrobiales bacterium
AGGCCACCAATGCCAAGGAACGGGTCTATGCCCAGTCGGTCAGTTTTTTCTCCACCAACGAAACCGTGTTCACGGCGCTGAAAGCCTCGTTTACCGGCTTGCAGGGCCTGCATGAATCGACCAAGGCGCTTGAAGCGATGAAAGAGGGGATTTCCAAGTCGCTGGAAACCCTGGGCGAGGTCGGCGACGCGGTGCAGGAAGCCGCCATCAGGGCCGGCTACGGGCCGACGATCCGGGCCGACGCGGTGAAAAAGCTGGTGGATTCGGTTGTCGGCTTTCAGGAACGCAGCCGGCTGATCATCGCCGAAATGCGCGAGGCCTCGACCAAAAATTCCGCCGAGATCCGCGACGCGGTGGAAGACGGCAAGCGCCGCCTGGCCAAACTGGCGGCAGAGGGTAATGCGCTCATAGATGGCTGAACCAGGCCCCTCTTCTTCCAAACCGGCAAAACCTTCGGACAAAGGCGCCCAGCCCCTGGACGAAGTGATGATGGCCATGGACGTGGTCGACACGCTTCGCCACCGCGAATATCTGGTCACCCGCGAGCTTGGCGAGGGGGAACGTAAGGAGGGGCTGATCGAACGGCTCAAGACCATCTATGCCGGCCAGGGCATCGAGGTGCCCGATCATATTCTGGCCCAGGGTGTCGAGGCGCTTAAACGCGACCGCTTTGTCTACGAGCCGCCCGCACCGGGCCTCTCGGTGTCATTGGCGAAACTTTACGTCTCCCGCGAAGTATGGAGCAAATATCTCGCCGGCGTTATCGGCGCTTTTGCCGGCGCCTGGTTCGGCTATCAGGTCCTGGTCATCTGGCCGGCGGAGCGCCGCGCCGAGGCCCAGGCCGTAGAGCTGCAGGAAACCCTGCCCAACCGGCTGACCCAGTTGCGCGACCGGATATTCATCCAGACCGAGCTTGAAAGTGTCAAGGCAACAGCTCGGACCCTTTACGATACCGGCATCGCCTCGGCCAAATCCGGCGACCGCAAGGCCGCCAACACCGCCGCCGATCAGAAGAATCTGGGCCAGGAATATGAGCTGCGCATTGTATCAAGGCAAGGCACACGCAGTGGCGTCTGGCGGGTGCCCGACGTCAACACCGGCGCCCGTAACTATTACCTCATCGTCGAGGCGATTGACCGCGGTGGTAGCGTTCTGCCTCTTAAAATCCTCAATGAGGAAACCGGCGCCAGGGCGAATGTAAGCACCTGGGGCATCCGCGTCTCCAAACAGGTTTTCGACAGTGTTGGCCGCGATAAAAACGACGACGGCATCATTCAAAACAATATCGTGGCCTGGATCTTGAACCCCTTCTGCCGACCCTTGGCGGCGCCATCACCGAGTGGTAGGCGGCCATGTTAACCGGGAAACAGGCGCTGGCGCGCATCGACAAAGCCATGGCCGAAACACAAGGCGAGGCGAAAAAAGCCGCCAGCCGGCTTGAAGACGCAACCCGCCGCGAGCTGGTCCTGCGCGAGGAGGAACGGGTCTGTTACGCCGATCTCGCCCGCTTCCGCCTGACCGCCTCGGAGCGCGATGGTGTCTCCGGCGCCCTCGAAGATGCCGGCCGGCAGGTCACGGCGCTGCTGGATCTGCGCGAAGCAGCGCGTGGCGCCCTGGAGACCGAAATCACCACCAACGACATCAGCCTCGACGACCTCCAGCAGGCCCGTAAAGTAGCGGCGAAAAAGCTCGAGGATGTCAGCAAAGCTCTCGATAACGCCGAGGCTGGCGTGCAGGAACGCCTTGCCGCCGACAAAATCTACAGCGCCCGGCTGAATTCCACCGAAGCCAGCCAGAAGGTCGCCGACGAGGCCGAGGCCAAACGCGCCCTGACCCAGGATGACCGCAAAACCAAGGGCGCGCCTTACGAGGCCGACCCGCTGTTCCTCTATTTGTGGAAACGCAAATTCGGCACCTCGGACTACAGCGCGCGCGGGCTGATCCGTGCCGCCGACAGCTGGGTGGCGCGGCTGATTTCGTACGAAAGCGCCCGGCAGAATTATTTCATGCTGCTGGAAATCCCCAAGCGGCTGAAATCCCACACCGAGGCGATGCGCAAAACCGCCGAGGCCGATCTGGACGCCCTGGTGGCCCTGGAAGACGCCGCCCGCGCCGACAGCGACGTGCCCGCCGCCGAAGCCCGTCACAAGGCCGCCCGCGAAGCTCTCGATGGTGTTGATGCCCAGATTGCCCAGGCCGAGGCCGCCGCCACCGCCCTGGAAGCAAGACGGGCCGCATTCCTCAATGGCGAGGACGAACATTTCGTAAGAGCCATGGCAGCGGTAACCTCGGACCTGAAAGACGACAGCCTGACGCAGCTGAAACGCGCCGCGCGCCGCACCCCGGAGCCGGAGGACGAGCGGATCGTCGCGCGCCTGCAGCGTATCGACGATGAGCTGGACGATATCGGCGATACCAGGTCGCAGCTCAGCCAGATACAGGCCGCGACCGAAAAACGGGTCCGCGACATTGTCGAGTTGAGAGGCGAATTCCGCCGCAAGCGTTATGACGACTACACCTCCGAATTCCGCGACACCGATCTTTTCATTTCCCTGCTTGGCGCCTTTATCGGCGGCGCACTGAGCCGCGGCGGCCTCTGGGGCCAGCTTGATCGCAACCATCGCCGGCGCCCACGCAAATCGAAACCGGATTTTGGCTCAGGCCGCTTCCGGTTTCCCGGCCCGACAAGTTTTCCCGGCTCGCGAACAGGCTCCAGAGGGGGCCGGTCCTCCGGTGGGTTTGGTTCTGGGGGCGGTTTCAGCAGCGGTGGCGGATTTGGCGGCGGGTCCTCCGGTGGCGGGTTTCGCACCGGCGGCGGATTTTAGAGCGTTTCCGTTTATAACGGAATCGCTCTAGTTTTTTTCGCTCACGGCTATTTAGGTGCTGCGCACCGAGCCTTCGCGCGGGGCGCGGCGCATTCGCGCCGGGCAGCGCTTGCTGCCTGAGCGTTTCCGTTAAAAACGGACACGCTCTAATTAACAGGAGCACTGAGAATGCGACGCTATCGCAAGGCCAAAATCGTGACGACCCTGGGGCCGGCAAGTTCCAGTCGTAAGACTATCAAGGCAATGTTTGACGCCGGGGCGGATGTCTTCCGCCTCAATTTCAGCCATGGCACCCACGAGGATCATCGCGCGCGCCACGATTTGCTGCGGGAGCTGGAAGTCGAATCCGGGCGGCCAATTGCCATATTGCTCGATCTACAGGGCCCTAAGATCCGCATTGGCCGCATTAAGGGCGGTAAGGCCACGCTTACAGCGGGTCAGACCTATCGGCTCGACCTGGACCCTGCCGACGGCGACGCCACACGGGCGCCCCTGCCCCATCCGGAAATATTCGCCGCCCTCTCGGTGGGCGTCGATGTGCTCATTGATGACGGCCGCCTGCGCCTCAATGTCGTCGAGCTATATGACGACCACGCCATCACCACGGTAGTGGCCGGCAATACTATTTCCGACCGCAAGGGGGTCAACCTTCCCGGCGCCGAAATCAAGGTTTCGGCGATGACCGAAAAGGACCATGCCGATCTGGCCTTTGGGCTGGAGTTGGGGGTCGATTGGGTGGCGCTGTCCTTCGTGCAGCGCCCGGCGGATATTCTGGAGGCCCGCGAGATCATCGGCGACCGTGCCGGCATCTGCGCCAAGATCGAAAAGCCAGCGGCGCTTGCGGCCATTGACGGCATTGTCGCGCTGACCGACTCGGTGATGGTGGCGCGCGGTGATCTGGGGGTTGAAATCCCGGCAGAAGAAGTCCCCGGTCGGCAGAAGGAGCTGGTGCGCGCCTGCCGGCTGGCGGGCAAGCCTGTCATCGTCGCCACCCAGATGCTCGAGACCATGGTGACCTCGCCAACCCCGACCCGCGCCGAAGCCTCCGATGTGGCGACCGCGATCTATGATGGCGCCGATGCGGTGATGCTGTCGGCGGAAACAGCAGCTGGGGATTATCCGGTGGAGGCGGTGCAGATGATGGACCGCATCATTCGCGCCACCGAAGAGCACAGCGATTACCGGGCGATCATCAACGCCCTGAACCCCAAGGTTGAGCCGACCATCCCCCACGCGATCGCCTCGGCGGCGGCGATGGTCGCCGACATGATCGATGCCAAGGCCATTGTCACCTTCACCGCCAGCGGCACCACGGTGGCGCGGGTGGCGCGCTCACGTCCCGACAAGCAGATCATCGCCATTACGCCAAACCACGCCGTCGCTCGCCGCCTGTCGCTTCTGTGGGGCACCCACTCGGTCTA
>QILX01000293.1 GCA_003232175.1 Hyphomicrobiales bacterium
GTGATGTCGCTTTCGCCCAGGCTCTTGTAGTCAGCGAGAAACACATCAAGTTCAGCGGTCTGGCGAGGCGAAAGCCCCGGAGAGAAACGCGGCACGTCAATTTCGAGTTTTACCTTGCCCTTGGCGACCTCTATCGGGTGCCGGTCACTGGCCTGAAAGGCCTGCAAAGAGCCCGATTGCGGGACACTGGTCTGGGGGCTGGGCTGCGTCACGCACCCACCAAGCGCCAGGCTTGTGCCAACGACAACCGCAAGGGTCGACATCCGGGTAACCTGACGGGAATTGCCGCCATGGCGGACCGATATTGCTGGATAGTGCATTACACGCTGACCTCTTCACTCTCACTTGACGATAAAACCAAAATCGCCTTGGTACTGACCCTTGGGCTTTTGTCCGGCCCGCACTCCGTAGACGGCGTTGAGCCGGCCAAGAAATGTCACTTCTTTGTCGGATGGCTGCATAAATCCCTCGTCGGGCCGTGCCAGCGCGGCGCGCGATGTCGGATTGACTATGTAGGGCGTGGCAATAACAACCAGTTCGGTTTCGTTTCTCTGGAAGTCCCGACTGCGGAACAAGGAGCCCAGGACCGGCAGGGACTTAAGTCCGGGGAAGCCGTTCAGATCCTGCTTTGAGGATTCAAGCATCAGACCCGCCAGAACCAGTGATCCACCCGAGGGCAATTCGACTGTGGTATTGGCGCGGCGCACTTTCAGGGCCGGTATCGTTAGCGCGTTGGCACCTGTACCCAAGGTAAATGCACCATCGGTGGTCAGCTCGCTGACCTCGGTCGAAACCTTCAGGCTGATGCGTCCCTCGTCAAGCACGGTCGGCGTAAAGGCAAGGCCTACACCGTAGGGCTTGAACTCAATCGTCACCTGGCCGCTGGAATTAACGCCCACTGGTATCGGGAATTCACCACCAGCAAGAAAATTGGCAGTTTCACCGGAAACTGACGTCAAATTCGGTTCGGCAAGAGTACGCAACAACCCGTTCCGCTCCAGCGCCCGCAATACCGCATTGACATTGCCGCCGCTTCCCGCGGTCCACGGTACGTTTGCGGTGAGATTGGTAGCGCTGAGGGCCTGGCCGGCAATCGTAAAGGGGTTGACGGTGGTCAGATTTATCACTGAACTGGCTATATTTACCGCCGCGGCGAGATCGACGCCGAGTTGTTTGAGCAATGTGCGCTGCATCTCGGCGATGGTCACCTTGAGCAGGACCTGATCCTTGCCCTCGGCGGTAATCATGTTCACAATTTTTGCGCCCGTGGCATCGTTGAGGAATTTGGCGGAAATTTCCCCGGCGCGTTCAACATCCACGACGTTACGCGCTGACCCGGTTAAAATGATGTTTTCACCAATGGCATCAATCTTGACACGGCTCGAGGGCATCAATTTGCGGATCATCCGGGAAAGATCGGTCACATCCCGGGCGACGCTGACTTCGAGCACCAGTATCTGGCGACCGGCACTGTCAAAATAAAACACATTGGTTTCGCCGATGGCGCGGGCGATCAGATAGGTCATTTCCGGCGTCCGGACCACGGCATCGACAATGTCCGGATTGGAAACCAAAACATCTCGGGTCGGCCTCGGCAGGCGCACGATCACAGATTTGTTCAGTCCCAGAGTGATGCGGCGCGCGGAGGATTTTTTGCTCCCCGTAATATTGATATCGCGCGGATAGACAGTCTGGGCATCCGCCGGCGCCAAGGCAATTCCGCCGAAAAACATAGCCATGGGAACGGCGATGGCGAGAGAAACCCGGCCGAGAAAGCCACAAAGCCGCGCCTTCATTTCCACATACTTTCTCATCGTCATCCTCAATCTGGCACTTCGGCCATTAGGCTCAAATTCCGCATCAAACCCGCCGGAACGGTTACAGGTTTGCGCGAAGCAAATTTATTACGCCTGTCAGTTTTGCGTCGAGTTGACCTTTTTCCCGTACCGCAACATCGTTACCGTTGCCGATCTCCGGCGTTTTTTAGGCTCGTCAACACTTGCCGGATCACTGTCGCGCAGACTCCGCAAAGCCAGGGTCAGCTTGCCTTCCGCTTCGGCCAAGGTCAGGGTTTCGGTTTCGTCAGGAGTAAGTTCCAGCGTCGCCGTCTTGCCGATCAGGACCTGCTTGCCGTCCTTTTCCGCCCAGGCCTGATCAATGGCGCGAACCAGAACATTATTGAGGACCGTACTCACAACAATGCCGGCATCCTGCCCAGAGGGAGTGCGCGTTTTGCGGATTTGCAGGACATCGACCCGGTTGTTGGGCAGAATAAATCCGCCCGCTCCGGTTTCAGGTGAAATTCGTATTGATATCGCCCGTTTTCCCTTGGGCAGAACAATCGACATGAAGCCCGATTGCTCCGACAGGACTAGTTTGGCTTTGTTGATCGGTTCGCCGGCCAGAATTTGCGAATTGGCAAGGGTGCCCTGAAGTTTGTCCAGTGCATCGGGTTGGGCTTTTTTAGTGATGTAACCGCTGCGGGCTGCGTCTTTGGGCCAGGTCTGCCACTTGAGTTCGTTTCTCTTGAGCGACTGGCCCATATTGATGTTGGCATTGGCGATCAGCACATCAACGGTATCGATTTGGACGGCGGCCACTTCACGTGGCTGATCGTTCTTGCCAATCATTCCTTTGGCGATAAAAGCCGAACCGCCGGCAGCGGCAACAGCAATAAACAGTACAGCAATACGCGCAGGTTTCATTACACCGATCCTGGTTTGGGCGAAAAAAAGCAACGCCCCATCTCAGGACCGATAATCAACCGAGAATGGTCAAATTATAGTTAATCGATGATGTTAGGATTTAAATACTGCGTGCGGATATCAGTCTTGAGGCTTATTCTCGTGGGCGATTTTACATCTGCCCGTTCACTCAGCCCCACGCACCTTGGAACCAGAAACTTTTTGTGTAGACCATGAGTCCTGCCGCCGAAAGCGAGATGCCATAGGGAATTCCTGTTTCGCGGTAGTGCAGTCGTGCTAGCCAATCCATCTTTAATATGGTCGTCGAAATTGGCATGCTGCGGAAAGACAAAATGGCCAGAGTGCCGATCCACAACGCCGTCGCCGCGCATAGCTTGGCGTCGCCTCCACCGATCCAGCCGCGGGCGAAAAATCCTATTCCGACAGCGAGTGAAACCAGGCCGGCGAGCACATGATTGCCGACCAATTCCAGAGGCATGGGCGACCACACCGCCAGGACCACGAAAGCAAATACCAGCCCCACTGTCAGCCGGTTGGAAATGGTCATTGAAATCAGATCGGTGGCGCCTGCGTAGATGACTGCTGCTGGAAAAACAAACAGCAAGGCGGCGAAATAGAGCATTTCAACATCAGGCACTTAAATCTCCACCAGGCTTCGGCTATGGGGTTTGGCAAAACAGGGACAGGCTTCACTTGGTTTGATGTCAAACCGAACACCAACCAGTGCGATGAGCATGCCCCGAAGGGGGTTAGCAAAAGACGAAGGCCGCCCGTCGCACTTTGCGAACGAGCGGCCCTCCAAGGTTTGCAATCTCCCGGTATTGCCGGGGGAAGCGAAAACTGACGATTAGCCGGCCAATTCGGTATTCACGCCGGTAAATACGTCGTTCAGCGTACCGCCGAGGGCCTGGACGGCGCCGATGATGACAACGGCAATACCGGCGGCAATCAGGCCATATTCAATGGCGGTCGCACCGGATTCGTCTTTGGCAAAGCTCTTG
>QILX01000313.1 GCA_003232175.1 Hyphomicrobiales bacterium
ATGAAACAAGTGGGTATCAATGAAGCCAGCTTTGACAAATGCATCGCGAATCAGGAGGTACTGAATGGTATCCGCTGGGAACGGGATCGCGCGACAAAGGAGTTTGATGTCAATTCAACGCCAACAATTTTTGTCAGCGGCGAAAAAGTCAGGGCCAGCGTTGCCGATGTCAGTGCGGCGCTCGATGCGGAAATTGCCAGCGCAACCTGATCCAGAGCCATCCGCCGACAGGCCGGACCGATGAAATTCGACCGCCTCCGCATTTCCGGCTTTAAAAGTTTCGTCGACCCGACGGAGCTTCTGATTCCCCCTGGAATGACCGGGGTGGTCGGCCCCAATGGCTGCGGTAAATCCAACCTTCTCGAAGCGCTTCGGTGGGTTATGGGGGAAACCTCATACAAATCCTTACGCGGGTCGGGCATGGAGGATGTGATCTTCTCCGGCTCGGCGGACCGGCCGGCCCGCAATAGCGCCGAGGTCACCGTAACCCTGGACAATTCGGCCCGCACCGCCCCGGCGCAATTCAACGCCGACGATGTGCTGGAGGTCTCGCGCCGCATCGAACGCGACGCCGGTTCGAACCGGCGCCCATTCCATCGCCCTGGTGCGCCAGGGCCAGATTGGCGAAATTATCGCGGCAAAACCCCAGGCGCGGCGGCGTATACTGGAAGAGGCCGCCGGCATCAGCGGCCTGCACCATCGCCGCCACGAAGCCGATTTGCGCCTGGCCGCGGCGGATCAGAATCTTGACCGGCTCTCAGATGTCATCAGCGAAATCGAAACCCAGCTCGGCGCCCTTAAACGCCAGGCCCGCCAGGCCATTCGCTACCGGCAGATCGCCGACAAGATCCGTAAAACCGAGGCGCTGCTGCTGCATCTGAAATGGAGCCAGTCGGTGGCGCAGCTTGACACCGCGCAGGATCAAACCAAATCGACCACAACAAAGGTCGAGGAGCTAACGCGCGGGGCCGGCATCGCGGTCCATGCCGAATTGCAGATGGCGGAAACCCTGCCAGCTTTGCGCGAGACAGAAGCCGCCGCCGCCGCCGGGCTGCAACGCCTGAACGCCGAAGACCTGGCGCTGGCCGCCGACGCCGAGCGGATCAAAGACCGGCGATCGGACCTTGAAGGCCAATTGGCGGCCTTAGCCAACGATCTTGAACGCGAGACCCGGTTCCTTGACGACAATGCAGCCGAAGCCAAAGCGCTGAAAGAGGAAGACACTGCCTTGCGCGCCGCTATTGCGGCGGATGCCGGCTCGGATGATACCGCCGGCCAGGATGTCGCCGCCGCCCGGACCCAACTTGACGCATTCGAAAGCGAACTGGCGGAAAAAACCGCCGACCTCGCCGAGCTTCGCGCTTCCGCCGCAACTTCGGAAACCCGGTTGGCCGAGCTTAGCGGCCAGGCTGAACGTCTCCGCGACGAAAACCAGTCGGTGACCGAGGCGATGGCAGCGCTCGATACCGACAATAGCCCCGATCCCGCCGCCCACGATGAGATGCTGGCGGAGGCGGGACTTGCGGTGGAACGCGCCCAGGCCGCCGCGGCTGAGGCGGAAACCGCCCTGGCTCTGGCCCGGTCGGCGGAGGGGGAAATACGAGAAACAGCCATAGCCGCCGCTGGCAAGGCCGACCGCCTGGCGGCGGAAGCGGCAACCCTGGTCCGCCTCGCCGAGGACGACAGCGCCGGCGATAAAAGGCTGTCCGGCCTCATTACCGTCAGCGCCGGATATGAGCAGGCCCTTGTTGCCGCGCTCGGCGATGACCTTGAAGCCTCCACCAACCCCGACGGCGCGGTCAACTGGCGCGCCCTTGACCCGCTTGCTGGCGACAGCGCCCTGCCGGGGGATGCAAAGCCCCTCGCAGCCTACGTCAAGGCGCCAAAGCTTCTGGACCGGCGCCTTGCTTTTGTCGGCGTTATCGGCGACGGCGCGGATGGCACGGCACTGCAGGCCCGGCTTGGCCCAGGGCAAAGGCTGGTGAACCGGGCCGGAGATCTTTGGCGGTGGGACGGGTTTGCGGCCCGCGCCGGTGCGCCCACGGCGAGCAGCCGGCGGCTCGAAGCTCGCAACCGGCTGATGGAAATTCGCCAGGATTTGGACGAGGCTTCGGCGCACAAAGACCGGACCGCCAAGGCGCTTGGTGACGCCCGCAGCAACCGCGAAGCCGCCGAAACCGCTGAGCGCGAGGCGCGAGGCCAATGGCGCGAGGCCGGGATCGCCCGCGATCAGGCCCGCGATACCCGCGATGCCGACGAAAAGGCGAGCCGGGGGATGCGCGAAAAACAAATCGCGCTGCAAGAAGCCCAGGGCCGGATTGCCAACGATTTGAAGACTGCCCAGGCCGGTCTTGCCGCCGCCCGCACCGCCATTGCCGAACACCGGGACCCCGAAACGCTGGTTCGGGAGGTCGAGCCGCTGAAAGCGCAAGTCGCCGCGACACGGCGGACATTGGCGGAAGCCGAAGGCCATGCGGCGGCGCTGGCCCGCGAGACGGAAAGCCGCACCGCCCGGCTGCAACGGATCGACGATGAAATTCGCCGCTGGCTGGACCGCTCGGAAAACGCCAGCCATCAGCTGAAAACCCTTGGCGCCCGGGAGGCCGAGATCAAGGCGACCCTGACCGGCCTGAGCCAACTTCCAGCGGAACTCGCCGAAAAACGCAAAAGCCTGGCCGACACCATCGCCACGGCGTCCCGCCAGCGGCAGGACGCCGCCGATACAATGGCAGAAGCCGAAACCAGCCTGGCCGGTTTGCAAAAATCCGCAAAAGATATCGCCGCGGCGCTGGCCGATACCCGTGAGGCCCTGGCGCGGGCGGAGGCCCGACGTGAAGCCGCCGCCGACCTTCATGCTGTCGCTGTGTCCGCCATTCGCGAGACCTTGTCGGTGCAGCCCGAAGGCGCGCTGGCAGTCGCGGGGTTTGCCGACGGGGACGACCTGCCGGAGGCGGCCAGCGCCGATGCCGATTTAACGGCCATAAAAGGCGCCCGGGAACGCCTGGGCGCCGTCAACCTTCGGGCGGAAGAGGAAGCCAGCGAACAGAGCGAGCGACTGGATACCCTTAAATCCGAACAACTGGACCTTGAAAAGGCCATCCGCCGGCTGCGCCAGGGGATCGCCAGCCTGAACAGTGAGGCCCGGGGGCGTCTGCTGAAAGCCTTCGATGAGGTCAACACCCATTTTCGTGATCTTTTCCGCCAACTTTTTGGCGGCGGCGCGGCGGAACTCAAACTGACCGAAGCCGACGACCTGCTCGATGCCGGACTTGAAATCATCGCGGCGCCACCGGGGAAAAAACGCCAGGTGCTGACCTTGCTTTCCGGCGGTGAACAGGCGCTGACCTCCATCGCCCTTATCCTCGCGGTATTTCGCACCAACCCCTCGCCGATCTGTGTCCTGGACGAAGTCGACGCGCCGCTGGATGATGCCAATGTCGAGCGCTTCTGCGAGGTGATCAGGCAACTGACACGCCAGACCAATACGCGCTTTTTAGTCATCACCCACCACGCCTATACCATGGCGCAGATGGACCGGCTTTTCGG
>QILX01000060.1 GCA_003232175.1 Hyphomicrobiales bacterium
GCGGCCAGTCCGAGGGAGTGAAGCGATATCGGGTGACAATGCGCCGCAACAGCGGTTCAACGATAAAACCGTAAGCCCCAAGGGCGGTGCCTGTCAGAACCATGGCCGCCAGCGCCCGCATCAGCCCCCGGCGGGTGACACCATGGCGGCGGCCAGGTCCCGTTGCCGGGTCAGGCATCTTCACCGGCGACAAAAAGATCATCCTGGGGGCCGGTTTTTGGCGCCGTCAGGCCAAGATGGGCGAATGCGTGGGGCGTAAGGACGCGGCCGCGCGGGGTGCGCCCGACAAATCCAAGCTGGATGAGAAACGGCTCGACCACATCCTCCAGCCCATCGCGGGCCTCACCAAGGGACGCAGCGATAGTCTCGATCCCCACCGGTCCGCCGCCGTAATTTTCTGCGATACAAGTCAGATACCGCCGGTCAAGGACATCGAGCCCGCGAGTGTCGACCTCAAGCTGGCCCAGAGCGGCATCGGCGATGCCCGCATCAATCGCCCCGGCGCCGGCGACAGTGGCAAAATCGCGCACCCGGCGCAACAGCCGCCCCGCCACCCTTGGGGTGCCGCGCGAGCGCTTGGCGATTTCCGCCGCGCCATCGGCGGTAATCTGATAGCCGTAAACCCGGGCGCCGCGCTTGACCACCTCTTCCAGCTCGTGGGGTTCGTAAAAATAGAGCCGCAAAGGGATGCCGAAACGGTCACGCAAGGGTGTCGTCAGCAGACCAACCCTGGTGGTGGCACCAACAAGGGTAAAGCGGGCCAGATCGATGCGCACCGAGCGGGCGGCGGGGCCCTCGCCGATGATCAAATCAAGCTGGTAGTCCTCCATCGCCGGATAAAGCACCTCCTCGACAATCGGCGACAGGCGATGAATTTCGTCGATGAAAAGCACATCGTGCTCTTCCAGATTGGTGAGGATCGCCGCCAGATCCCCCGGCTTGGCGATCACCGGCCCCGATGTGGCGCGGAAATTCACCCCCAGCTCGCGGGCGACGATCTGCGCCAGCGTCGTCTTGCCAAGGCCGGGCGGGCCGGCGAGCAGAACATGGTCAAGGGCTTCACCGCGCCCTGACGCCGCATCGATGAATATCTTCAGATTGGCGCGCAATTGCTTCTGGCCGATAAATTCGGTCAGCACCTGGGGCCGGATCGCGACCTCGGGACTGTCGCCGGCCTGCGGGTCGGCGGCAACTAGCCGCTCGGTCATCGGGCCAGCTCCTTAAGGCCATGGCGGATCAGCTCGGCGGTGCCCGCCGTGTCCCCGGTTTCCGCTATCACCTTGGTTACAGCGGCAGCGGCCTGGGGCCGGCCATAACCCAGATTGACCAGGGCGGAAATCGCATCGGCGACGGCGCTGCCGCCTACGGCCACGTCCGCCGCGACGGCAACACCTGCGGCGGCGAAGGTTCCGCCACCGATTTTAGGGGCCTTGTCCTTGAGTTCGGCGGCAATGCGTGTGGCCACCTTGGCGCCGACGCCTGGTGCCTGGGAAATCGCCGGGATATTGTTCAACATCACCGCATTGGCAAGATCCCCCGGGGCCAGCACCGAAAGCACCGCCAGGGCCACCTTCGAGCCCACACCCTGAACCGTCTGCAGAGCGCGAAACCAGGCCCGCTCAGATGGGTCGGCAAAACCATAAAGCCGGATCATGTCCTGGCGCAGATGGGTTTCAATCGTCAGGCTCACCGCCTCGCCTTTTTGCGGCAGAGCGGCAAGGGTCCGCGCCGGGCAATGGACTTCGTATCCCACGCCGCCGACATCAAGGATCACCCAGTCTTCGCCAACCTCATCAACCAGCCCCGATAGTCTGCCGATCATGAGGCCGCCCGCAATTCCGCTGCTTTCAACCTGTTGGCATGGGCGCGATGATGGGCATGGGTGATCGCCACCGCCAGGGCATCGGCGGCATCGGCATTTTTAACCCCGGGACGGCCGAGCAGCATTTCCACCATCGCCATGATCTGTTTTTTGTCGGCGTGGCCCGAACCCACAACCGACTTTTTTACCGTGTTTGGGGCATATTCGGCCACCTCAAGGCCCGCCGAGGCCAGGGCGGTGAGAGCGGCGCCGCGCGCATGGCCAAGCTTGAGGCTGGCGACGGGATCCTTGTTGACAAAGGTATGCTCCACCGCCGCCTCATCCGCCGCGTGGGCACGCGCCAGTTCCGAAATTGTTTCATGAAGCGCCAGCAATCGATAGGCAAATGGCAAGTCGGTGGCCGGGCTTACTACACCATGGGCGACATGGGTCATCTTCGATCCTTCAACAATGATGACCCCCCAGCCCGTGCGCCGCAGCCCTGGATCAATGCCTATGAGGCGTAAACTTCGTGTCATGAAAACCCCAAGCCTTGGCGCGGAAACGCCGTCAGGCACTCAGTCTTTCGAGCGTTTCTTCGGACATATCGTAATTGGCGTAGACGTTTTGCACATCATCATTGTCTTCCAGCGCATCAATGAGCCTGAGGAGCTTTTCACCGGTTTCCTCATCAACTTCAATGCGATTTTGCGGCCGCCAGATGAGCGCGGCACTGGTCGGCTCGCCAAAGACTTCCTCAAGAGCCCGCGCCACGTCGTGAAGGCTTTCGGGCGCGCAAAAAAGCTCATGGCCGTCCCTTGAGCTGAGGCAATCCTCGGCACCGGCCTCGATGGCGGCATCCAGCATGGTGTCAGCATCGGCCACGTCAGGCACAAAAGTCACCAGACCGGTACGGTCAAAGCTGAACGAGACCGATCCGGTTTCACCCAGATTGCCGCCATTTTTGGAAAATGTGGAGCGGACATCGGATGCGGTGCGGTTGCGGTTATCGGTCAGGGTTTCGACGATGATGCCGACACCACCCTGACCAAACCCCTCATAACGGACATCCTCGAAATTGGCACCCTCGGCGTCCTGGCTGCGCTTGACGGCGCGCTCGATATTGTCCTTGGGCATATTATGCCCCCGCGCCGCCTGAATGGCGCCGCGCAACCGGGGATTGGCGTCGGGGTCGGGCATGCCCATCTTCGCCGCCACGGTGATTTC
>QILX01000294.1 GCA_003232175.1 Hyphomicrobiales bacterium
GGAAGGCCACGGGGCAGTCCATCCTCTAAAAAATGCACGATTTAGAACACAAACAAGACACAAAAGTACCGAGTATTCAGATATGAGCACAACGAATCAGTTCAGTCTTTCAAGCGCCGGCGAAGACATGAATGCCGCACTGGCGCGCTGGTTCGACCATTTGGCCGAAGAGCGGCGCATGTCGCAAAATACCCTTTCCGCCTATGCCCGGGATGTTGGATTCTTTTTCGATTTTCTGGCCGAACATCTGGGGTCTGCGGCTACCGTGGCGCATTTGCAGGCGCTGCAACCGGCCGATTTCCGCGCATTTTTGGCGATGCGCAAGAAAAAAGGCGCATCAAACCGCACGGTTGCGCGCCTCCTGTCGTCTCTTCGGTCGTTGTTTGGATATCTGGAACGGGCCGGGCTGGCAAAATGCACCGCGCTTAACGCAGTGCGCACGCCAAAAGTGCCCCATGGCCTGCCCAAACCGCTTTCAATTGCCGATGCTGTTGCGCTGACGGACGAACTTGAACGCGAGGTCGAGACCACAAGGGCGTGGGTAAAGGCGCGGGATGCTGCGGTTTTTCTTCTGCTTTACGGTTCAGGTTTACGTATTTCCGAAGCGCTGGCATTGCAGGTTCGCGATGTGCCAACCCTGGATGGTGAAGAGACATTGCGCATTACCGGCAAGGGGATGAAAACCCGTATTGTGCCGATTTTACCGGAAGTTCGCTCCGCCATTCATCGATATATGGACCTGGCGCCCGAGGCCCTTAGTGCTGACGGGCCGCTTTTTGTCGGGGTGCGTGGCGGCAGTCTTAACCCGCGCATCGTTCAGCTTTCCATGCAGCGCCTGCGCGCCGCGCTCGCTCTGCCTGAGAGCGCCACACCCCACGCTTTGCGCCACAGTTTTGCCACCCATTTGCTGGAAGCGGGCGGTGATCTTCGCACCATCCAGGAGTTGCTCGGCCATGCCAGCCTCTCATCGACCCAGATCTACACGGAAGTGAATTCCGAGCGGCTGATGGATGTCCACAGAAACGCCCATCCGCGCGCCAGTCTTTCAGCGCCCGCGGCAGGGGCCAGCCACCTCAGACTGGTAGCCTCGAACCCCTAACCCCGCGGGGGCCCCCGGTGCCGGCTGAACGTGAAACACACTAGGGTGCGCGTTTGCGCCCGGTGATCATGGCGCGGACGAGATTTTCGCCATGGGCGAAACTTGCCAGCACCACACCGCCGACATGGAAGAATATCAGGGCGACCGAGATATTGGCGAGCACCTCGTGGAGGTCCTCGATCCAGTCGATTTCGCCAATTTGCTCCAGCATTATGCCGGTGACGACAGCACCCAATATCACAACCAGCAAGGCAATGATCATCGCTCCGCCCGCCGGGGAGTGGCCAATATGGCGTTCGGACCGGCCAGCCAGCAAGGCGAAGGCATAGCGGACGGCGACGAAGGGCGAGGTTATAAAATCTGAAAATCGGGAGGTTTTTGGTCCGATAAACCCCCACACAATCCGCCACAGGATCAATCCACCGACAATATGCCCGATCACGCTGTGGAGCGTTTCCAGATCCTCGGTCAGATAGGCGATGGTGAAGCTGATCACCAGGGACCAGTGAAAAAGGCGGGTGAGGATGTCCCACACGGCAACTTCACCCTTGCCGGTCTTGGTCTGAATGTCGGTATTTTGTGTCACAATCTGCCGCTTTCCCTATGTGCCGTCCAAAACTGGACGATCAGTTACATATGGATCGTCTGCTTGGCAACGCCCAGGGCTGCTTCTTTTACCGATTCGGACATGGTGGGATGGGCGTGGCAGGTGCGGGCAAGGTCCTCCGCCGAGCCGCCAAACTCCATCAGCACCGCCGCCTCGTGGATCATTTCGCCGACCCCGTGGCCGACCATATGGACCCCGAGCACCCGGTCGGTCTTGGCGTCGGCCAGCACCTTGACCATACCGTCAGTATGGCCCATGGCCCGGGCCCGTCCGTTGGCGGAGAAGGGAAATTTACCGACGGCATAGGCGATGCCTTCGGCTTTGAGTTCTTCTTCGGTTTTGCCCACGACCGCAACTTCCGGCGCTGTATAAACCACCCCCGGTATGACATCGTAGTTCACATGGCCCGCCTGTCCGGCAAGGATCTCGGCCACCGCGACACCTTCGTCGGAGGCCTTGTGGGCCAGCATCGGCCCCTCTATGACATCGCCAATGGCATAGATGCCGGCGACATTGGTGGCGTAGTGCCCATCGGTCTTGATGCGCCCGTGCCTGTCCAGCGCCACCCCGGCCTCCTTCAGCCCCAGGCCCTCGGTGTAGGCCACTCGGCCAATGGCCACCAGGACGATATCGGCCTCAAGGACCTGCGCCTTGCCGCCCTTGGCCGGCTCGATGGTGACGGCGAGGCCAGCGCCCTTTTTGGCCACGCCGGTGACCTTGTGGCCAAGCTTGAAACCCAGTTTCTGCTTCTTGAACGCCCGGTGGACCTGTTTGACCGTGTCGTCATCCATGCCGGGCAAGATGCGGTCGAGGAATTCGACCACCATGACCTCGGAGCCAAGACGCCGCCACACCGAGCCCAGTTCCAGACCGATGACCCCGGCGCCGACGACGATCATCTTGCCCGGCACCTTGGTGAGTTCTAGCGCCCCGGTCGAGGAGACGATTTTCTTCTCGTCGATGGTAATGCCGGGAAGGTTGGCAACGCCCGATCCGGTGGCGATGACGATGTTTTTGGCCGCAAGGTTTTCCTCGCCGCCGCCCTCCAGCGCTACCACCACCTTGCCGGCGGCGGCGATGCGCCCGGTGCCGCGAAATTGAGTGATCTTGTTCTTTTTCATCAAAAACGCCAGGCCCTGGACGTTGGACGCCACCGTGTCGGTGCGGTGCTTCATCATCGCTTTGAGATCAAGCTTGGGCGCCACCTTGATGCCCAGCGCGCCAAAGCCGTGCCCGGCCTCTTCGAACATCTCAGAGGCATGCAGCAAAGCTTTGGAGGGAATGCAGCCGACATTGATGCA
>QILX01000068.1 GCA_003232175.1 Hyphomicrobiales bacterium
TCTACCAATTATGTGGGGCCCAGGTTAACCGGGCGACATGGAAGCGGCGCCGGGATGAACTCCATCTTTATTCCGCCAAAGACAGCACAGGTAAGTCTTGGTGCGCTTCACCCACAGAAAAACCTCACGGGTTTGCTCAGGTCCGCCGCATCTCCTGGGTCCGTGAGGTTGGTCGACTGAGGGTGGTTTGAGTGGCCTCCTCGACGGACACTGCCCTCAGTCGGCCCAGTCGGCCACTCACTCAATTTCACAGTAGAATTCGCCATAGAACAATTCAGGAGAACGGAATGTTCTCCTGGTATCGAACCTGCAGTATTGGCTTTTACTTCGCGCAATTTATTGAAATTATTGCGTTTCCAGCAGATTAACGTCATTTGCGATGAATAATCGCAAATACCGCCGGCATTATTTGATTTTTGTTTCTTTGAATTCCACGTGTTTGCGCGCCACTGGATCGTATTTTTTCATCACCAATTTTTCGGTCATCGTGCGGGCGTTCTTTTTGGTCACGTAGTAAAAGCCCGTACCTGCCGTGCTTTCAAGTTTGATTTTTATTGTGGTCGGTTTGGCCATGAAATTTCCTTTGTCCGGCGCTCTATCCATGAGCGCGACACTCGCGGGGGGTGATAGAGGCATCGGTGCCGCGATGTCAAGGCACCGCGCCTGCCTTACCGTCTCAATCGATCGGGATCCAGTCCTTGATGAAGCGACCGTGGCGGGCACGGAAGAACGGCAATGGGCGGGTCATGCGGCGCGTCTCCAATTCCTCAAGCCGGGCTTCGGCTTCATCCAGCATGGTTCGGGTGATCGGTGCCATTTGGGTGACGCGGGCCTCGCTGAAACTTTTCCAGCCGACCTCTCCCAGTTCCCCATCGGTCCAAACCTTGATACCGCCTTTTGCCGTCGTAGCCAGATGGCGTGCATCGGCGAGGAAAAATCTTGTATCGAATCGGCGGGAACGCCCTGGCGGGGTAATGGCCCTGGCGAAATAGTGGAGCTGGTCGATGGCCGGAACCTGTCCATCACTTAAGTGAGGTCGCCAGCCGGCGGCACGGGTGCGGACCATTCCAGGAGCAATGTTCGTTTCCCGCCCATGGGCCAGAAGCAGACCGGCCTCCTCGGCCGTTTCCCGAATGGCCGCGAGCGCCAGGGCGCGCGGCAGGGATTTTGCGGCGCGTCTGACCAGACCGAAACCAAGAGCCTTTTGGGTTTGCGGAATAAGTCCCACCGGCAGGGCCAGCCGGTGGTCGGCGGTTTCCACCCGCCCGCCGGGGAACACCACCTTGTTGGCCATGAATTTCATATTGCCATGACGCCGGCCAAGGAGGACGCGGGGGACATTCCCGCTTGTATCGATCAGCACCAGCACCGCGGCGTTGCGGATAATCTCACCCCGGCTCAAGGTGTTTTCCCGGCCCGGCGGCGCTTGCCGCGTTTTGTCCCGGTTCGGGAGGCCGGATTGGCGCCTTTGCGGTGGGCTTTTGCCCGCTTGGAAGTTCCGGAGCCGGACTGGCGCAAGGTGCGGGGGTTGGTGAGCATTTCAAAGTTGATCTGACCGCGCAGAGGATCGGCCTGGGCAAGGCGCACCGTGACACTGTCCCCAACCCGGTGACCTTTCCCTGAGCGCTCTCCGATCATCGCCCGCATGGCTTCGTCGGCGGAGAAATATTCCGCCCCCAGCGATGCGGCGGCAACAAAGCCGTCGGCGCCGGTTTGATCCAGACGGACAAAAAGACCGGATCGGACCAGGCCGGTGACGGTTCCGGGAAATTCGGCGCCAATCTGGTTGGAGAGGTAATAGGCGATCAACCGGTCCGCCGTGCTCCGTTCGGCGCGCATGGCGCGGCGCTCGGCGTCGGAAAGCTCGGTGCCCAGCTCCTCCAGGGCGGCGGGTGTCGTGGTCTCAAGGCCATCGGGGCCCAGGCCCAGGGCGGTGATCAGGGCCCGGTGGACAATAATATCGGCATAGCGGCGTATGGGAGAGGTGAAATGCGCATACCGCCGCAGGTTGAGGCCAAAATGGCCACGGTCTCCAGGGGTATAGATCGCCTGGGATTGCGCCCGCAGGACCGCATCATGCACCGCCGCTTTATGGGGCCCCGGCGCTGCCGCTGTGAGCAGGCGGTTAAAATGCCGTGGCGCCATCACCTGCCCACGGGGAAAGCGCAAGTCCAGACCCCGAAGGTAATCAATGAGCCCATCGACCTTTTCCGCCGCCGGGGCATCGTGCACCCGAAGCAGATGGCCGGTCTTGTGCCGGGCAAGCGTTTCCGCCGCCGCGACATTGGCCAGGATCATGAACTCCTCGATCAGCCGGTGGGCCTCAAGGCGGGGAGGGGTCTCGACCCCGACCGGAACGCCGGCGTCATCGACACGGATCCGGCGCTCGGGAATTTCCAGATTGAGGGGTTCGCGGAGGTCGCGAGCTTTGGCGGCGGCGTCATAGGCGCCAAAAAGCGGTTTCAGGACATCGTCCAGCAGTGGCCGGGATTTATCGCCCGGTTCGCCGTCCCATGCCGCCTGAACGTCCTGGTAGGTCAGCGAAGCCGCGGACCGCATCATGGCGCGAAAAAAATCGTGGTGAATTTTCCGGCCATCGGCATTTATCACCATGCGCACCGCCAGCACGGGCCGGTCCTCGCCCTCACGCAGCGAGCACAGGCCGGCGGAAAGCGTTTCGGGCAGCATTGGCACGACGCGGGAGGGGAAATAGACCGAATTGCCGCGATGCCGGGCTTCACGGTCCATGTCCGATCCGGGCGTCACGAAGGCGGCGACATCGGCAATGGCCACGGTGACGATCCAGCCGCCGGCATTGGCCGCGTCAGCATCCGGCTGCGCGTGGACGGCGTCGTCATGGTCGCGGGCATCAGCAGGATCGATGGTAATGAGCGGCAGGTCGCAAAGGTCGGTTCGCCCTTCGGCGGCAGGGGCGCGAGCCGCCTTGGCCTGGGCGAGCACTTCGGCGGGGAAGGTGACCGGAATGCTCTCTTCATGAATGGAAATCAGGCTGAAATTCTCCGGCGCCACCGCCGGGCCGTGGATTGCCATTACAACGGGGCGGCTCAGGCGACCACGCCCCTGGCGTTCCAAGTTTATCGTCACCAGGTCTCCCGGTTTGGCCGTGCCCGCATCGGCGCGTTCCAGGGGGCCTTTTTTTGACACGGGAAGAATTCGCCAGCGCCCGCCCGGATCGCCGGCGATAATTCCCAGTTGCGTGTTGGGTTTTTTATCGAGCCGCTTGATCACCCGGGCTTCAAAAGCCGGCTCCGCCGCCCCGGAGCCGTCGCCGGCATCACTGACATCGACAAATCGGGCCAGGATCCTGTCGCCAACACCAAGGCGCACCGGAGCC
>QILX01000317.1 GCA_003232175.1 Hyphomicrobiales bacterium
TTCACTACACGGACCAGCAGCGATTGCGGGCTAAAAAGCTCCAAACACAATAGCGGCAAGAAAAACAAAAGCCATGGCCATTCCAGCCAGATGCATACTACGGGTGGTGAACATTTCTCATCCTCCCATCTGTCTCCCATCGGTCACCGGGGACAGCAAATCCGCCCTAGTCAGCAGATCCCAAGAGGCGCATTCGCTGCAGCCGCAAGTATCAGGGCTACATCCATTCCAGCGCCGATAGACATCAGTATAACATCAATTGTGGCAAAATGCAGAGCAAATGGTATTGCACTGCAACAACCACCAGTATGATAAGGTTAACACACCGACTGAGTTGAAGCTTAACCTTTTGGAATATCAGTACAAAGGACAATGATGTGAGCGGGCCGAAATCATCGAAGCCTTTGGATAAACCACGGCTGGCGGCCGCTTTGAATGAAATCGAATCGGTGCTGACCGCGGCAGGCAAAGCTATCGATCCGGCCAAGGCGGCGGAGCGGGCGCACTTCATGAAAACCAAACTGCCCATGCACGGGCTCACCGTGCCGCTGATCCGAAAAACCGCAAAACGAGGCTTCTCGTTTTCCAGTGACCCGGCCGACGAAGTCCTGACAATCTGGACCCATATCTGGTGCAACGCCCGCACCCACGAAGGGTCGTTGTTGGCTATCTACTATCTGGAAAGCCTCAAACCTCTGCCCGATCCGGCCTGGTTCTGGCACCATGTTGCAAAGTGGGCGGCGCAGATTACCTGTTGGGATCAATCCGACGGGCTATCGGGCATCTACGCCCAGCTTTTGGAGCGGGCGCCGCAGCTGGTCTATTCCGATCTGGTGTGTTGGCGTGAAAGCGACAACCCGTGGGAGCGGCGGCAATCCCTGGTCAGCCTGATCTACTATCATCAGGTCCGCACTTCGCTGATCGCGCCCGACGATGTCTTTACGATGGTCGAGGCATTGTTGGGCGACCCGGAATATTACGTGCAAAAAGGCCTGGGTTGGTGCCTGCGCGAGGCCTATAACGCCTGGCCGGACCGCACTTTGGCGTTTCTGCACATCCACGGCGCCACACTGGCGCCAGCGGCCTGGCAGGCGGCAACGGAAAAAATTCCCGTCGATTTCAAGGCGCGGCTCAAAGTTCGGCGTAAAGAGGCGCGCCGGTCAGGTGGCGGTACTTCTGCGGCGTGACAGGAAGCCATCAAGAGATATGGCTCCGGCGCCCCTGATCACCAGATAGACCAGCACGAACGCCCACAAGGTGCGCTGATCGGATATCGCTGAATCCTGAACCCGGTCAAACAGCGCCCCGGTGGTCTTTTCATCGGCGCCATGCAGGGCGATATCGACGTAGGACTGGACCAGGATAAAGCCCGTCATGCCCAGGGCCGCAAGGCGGGTGAAAAGGCCGATGACGATCAGAATGGGCAACAGGAGTTCGGTGTAAGTGCCTGCAAAAACAATGATATCATATGGGAACAGCGGGATGTTCGCGGTGCTGTATTCATATTGCTCCATCACCGTAGGCAGGATCTGGAAATAGGCGCCATCCTGGATGGAAAAAAATCCAGCAAAGCCCTCGCCGACCTTGGTGGCGAAGGAGTTTAGAAAATACAATAACAATACACCGGCAAAAACCAGGCGGGCGGCAAGGCCAAGAAACCAGCCGCTCAAAACACGCTCAAGGCTGGAAAAAACACTGTCGTGAATGGCAATAATCGACTGTATCAATGGCATGGCTTTAATGTTCTCCATTTTCGCGACGCGGCTGAATGTGCCGCCATTTATTGGTGATGCAATACTTTGAAAGCACGGGCCCACCGGGCGCCAAGGGTCAGGCGGGACAATCCAGATCCAATACGGCGCCGGATTCAAAAAGCCCGCCGATGGCGGTTGCGGCGTCGAAGGCGGGGTGAGCGTCCGCCGCTGTCTCCGCCGCCTTTCCAAGGGTGTCCCCGGCCATGAGGCCTTCGACAAAGACCGCCGCGCCATCGGGCAGACAGCGGATTTCGACGTCCGCTATGGGCCGGGTGACAATTGCGTCTTCGCCGTGCCGTGGCAGGGCTTTGAGGGCGGATTGTGTGTCGCACCCCTGATGGGCGAACCAGATTGAGGCCACCGGATGGGCCGAGCGGACCAGACCCGCTGCGGGATGGAAACTGAACACGGTTTGGCCAAGGGCCTCGGGGTCGATGGCGCTCAGCGCCTCAATGCCGGTGAGAGGGAGATCGGCGGCGTTATAGGCGACGTTCCAGGCCAATTCCAGGCGGGCAACGTCTTGGAGAAAATCGAGGTTGGCCAACGGTTTGAAGCTGGAGATAATGTCGGGGAAACTGTCGCCATAGTCCATCAGCAACGGAGTTCTGGGCAGGTGGTCCGCTATGTAGGCCCGGGCCAGTTCCGCAAACGCTGTTTGGCCGATCAGGGCCGAGGTGACGGGAAAATTCGCCGCCAGGGCATCAATGAGACTGACCGCGACATTATTGCGGTAGACGCTGAAGCGCTTGGTGGACGGCGCGCCTTTGGTTTTTCCAATGGCGCCGGGTGGCGACAGGGCCGGGTTGCGCAAGGCGGCAACAAATGCGCCCTGAAGCTCAGGCCACTGGGACAGGCTGGTCGACATTTTCGGCTTCCCGGTCTGAGGGTTGGCGTGGGCGCTGTTGATTTATATTGCCAAGGATATTTTCCATCACCGCTTCGGCTCTTTTGGCCTCGGCGTGAAGGACCGGCCATTCAGGCACATCGTTGTCCCATTCAATCAAGGTGGGCAGCGGTCCGGTGCGACGAAGGGCCCTTTTGTAAAGCGACCAGACATCGTCAATCACCTCGCGGTCATGGGCATCGATCAAAAGGGTCGCGCCTTCGTCGTCTTCGTCCACGGCATGGCCGCCAAGGTGAATCTGACTGACCAGGTGGACCGGATAGGCGTCGACATAGTCTTCCGCGCTCATGCGGTGATTGGTGCACGACACAAAGACATTGTTGACATCGAACAA
>QILX01000012.1 GCA_003232175.1 Hyphomicrobiales bacterium
GAACGGCTTCAGGTTCAGGGTAGGGGGTGCAAAAAGCCGTCGCATGACGCATTTGCGCTATGAAAGGGGAATTGTCGCCGGTTGTGGATTTAGCCGCTGGACGGCATAAACGGGGACAACAAAGAGTGCATCAGGTGGACAAAGTCCATCTGGCTTCGCGTGCCGGTCTTGTGAAGCAGCGCCCGCATCTGATTGCGCACCGTATGACGGCTAAGAGTGTTGGCGTCGGCGAATTCATAAAGCGAATGACCATCCATCAGGGCCTGGGCGATGCGGGCCTCGGCGGGCGTCGCGCCGAAACTCCGGGCGATATCGGCGCAGGAAAGCGCGGGATCGAGCCCCAGCCTTCCGGTAATGACAAATGCCCCCGCCACCGGGTCCGACCAGATGGATTCGGGGAACTTCTGCTCGGCCACTTCAGGGAATATATGGCAATGAATGAGGCCCGGTCCGAAGGGCGGTGTTGAAATGGCGGTCGGTTTCGGCAGTCCGCTGAATTCGGAGGCCTGCATGGCCCGCACCGCTTTGTTAAAAAAGTCCTGCAGTTTTTCATCCTTGCTCCTCAGCCCAACTCCCGGCGCGATGCAGGCAATGGATGAGGTGGTGAGAAAATCCTCGGCGGCGGCATTGATAAAGCCGACCCGGCCCGAGCGATGGATGAAAACTATCCCATGACGGCTCGCCTGCAGATGCTGCATGGCCCTGTCATTGCCGTTTTGCAGCACGGAAGAAATGGCGATCGACTGGGTGATGTGTGGCGATACAGTTTCGAGCAAAGAGACCAGTTCCGGCAGGGTATTGTCGGCATCACGTGCCCGGCAGGCTCCGACCATGGCGACGAACCGGTCGTTTGAGCGGTAACAAATCATTGCTGAACCGGTAACTATATTCTCCTGGGGGCGCAGCCAGTCATTATAGAATTCCGTCTTTAACAGATCTTCGCGCGACAATGCCTGGTCGGATACTCCGACCATCCCGACCGGCATTGCCACATCCATCTGCATCCACGGATTGAGGTCACCATAATAGTGGTGATAGCTGTCAAGTTCCGCAGGGTCCCAGCCCGCACCGATCAGCCCAAGACTATCAAATGTTCTGACGCTATGGCCAAACATCTTCACGGGCGCGCCCGTGTGTTTGTTCAGCTCATCGCAAACCTTCTGCCACATGGAGTTGTCCGTGGCGGCGGCGTATATCAGCGATACAAGTCTGGAAGGAACGTTGGTACTTTCCGGCATACTTGGCTCCAAGGGCACGCACCAACCCGTCATCAATCGCTGGCTTTCAGACGGACCAGCATAAAGAAATCAGGACAGAAAATAAATCGCAGCCTGCCTGAGCCAAGTTTCCCGATCGCGCTAGTTCAACGGAATCACTCAAGTTTTATTCGCTCACGGCTATTTCGGTGCTGCGCACCGAGCCTTGCACGGGCGCGGCGCATTCACGCCGGGCAGCGCTTGCTGCCTGAGCGCTTCCGTTAAAAACGGAAACGCTCTAAAGAGTCCGGGCGGTGTCCATGAATTCCAGAGTTGTCGCCAGATCCCTGACACCGGCGTCCGAGCCAAGTCCAGTGGCAACGAAGGCCGAGGCGGCGGTGCCCAGCCGGCAGGATTTTTCCAGATCAAAACCCTGGCGCAAGCCGGTGACAAAGCCGGCGCAATAAGCATCGCCGCAGCCGGTGGTGTCGGTGACCTCGATCTTGAATGCCGGGATACGCAAAGTGCCATCGGGACCTGATACGTAAGACCCATTGGCGCCCCATTTGAAAATGCACGTCGATGCGCCAAGGTCTTGAAAAAATCCGGCGATGTCGGCGGGATCGGCTTTTCCGGAGATGAATTCCGCCTCCTCCATCGAGGGCATGAAATAATCCACATGGGGCAGGATCGGTTTCAAGAGGTCGAGGGTATTCTCGCTTGGGGCGATGAGGTCGAATGTTGTCACCACGCCCTTTGATTTAGCATGTTTGAGCAATTTGGCCGACTGGCCCTGGTCCATTTTATCCAGAAGACCGGTGCCGCCCATATGCAGAATATGGCAGTCGCACACGGTATCGAAGTCCTTCTCCTCGACCCACAGATGATCTGAGGCGCCGCGGTTGTGCAGTGCCGGGCGGTCGCCATTGGGGCGGACAGGTAGGATGGTCGCCGAAGTCGGTGCCGCATCGGTGCGCTGCATGGCGGATATATCTATGTTATGGCGCTTGTAGACGTCGAGCACGAATTCGCCCTTCTCGTCATTGCCGACGGCGCCGACGGCGAGGCAATCCAGCCCCAGCTTGGCGCTGATGACCACCATGCCGCCAGCGGTCCCTGCCGCGGTCAGCCTGATCTCATCGATGAAATCGACATTGCCGCCTTCGGGAATTGCGTGCACCGGCCGGCCGAGAATATCGAGGATCATGAGGCCGACAACACTTAACTCATGGGTCACGGGCTGCTTCCTTCAGGTTGATGATTTGACATTCTTATCGGGAGTATCGGCGTAGGCTTTTACATCGCCGGGGCCAAATGCCGGTATCTTACGGGCGTTACCGCAGGTCAAGAGGTAGAAGACAGATGGGAGGGATGCAATCGTATTTCGGAGGAAAAAGAAGTTGTATTTGGCTTGGCTTTATCGTTGAGTTACCATAACAAAATGGTCCGGTGGTTGACGATCGCAGCCGTTGCGGGCGATTGTGGTCAGGCCAATCTTGGCATTTGCGGTTTGTTAAACCAGGGGTTTTGCGTGTGAGTGGTACCTCCGACATCCCGGCAGTACATCTTGACGGAATCGATAAGTCGTTTGACAGCGTGGTTGCGCTCGACGATCTGTCCATCAAGGTTGCCCGGGGTCGTTTATTTGTCGTCTTTGGACCAAGTTCGGTTGGCAAGACCACATTACTGCGCACCATTGCCGGGCTGGCGGAACCTGACCGTGGCCGGGTTGTACTTAATGGGCGCGACGTGACCGGGGAACCGATCCGCGGGCGCAATGTCTCTATGGTGTTCCAGTCTTTCGCGCTTTATCCACATTTAACGGTACGGCAGAACTTTGCCTATCCGCTCAAGGAAGCCGGTGACAGCGCTGCTGAAATTCGCCGGCGCACCGACGAGATCGCGGAAATGCTCTCTCTGGAACACCGTTTGGAAAACAAACCGGCAACGCTTTCAGGCGGCGAACAACAGCGCGTGGCCCTTGGCCGGTCTCTGATCCGTCGGCCGGATATTCTGCTGCTCGATGAGCCCCTGACAAATCTGGATGCCAAATTGCGCGATGACATGCGCACTGAGATCAAACGGCTGCACCGGCAGTTCGGCATCACCATTGTCTATGCTACGCCCGATGAACTGGAGGCCCTTTCCATGGGAGAGGAAATCGCCGTGATGCAGGATGGGGCGGTAGTGCAGACCGGCTCGCCCGATGACGTTTACCTGTCGCCTGACAATATCTATGTGGCCCAGAAAATCGGCTCGCCGACCATGAACATTATCGATGCCACGCTCAATTCATCCGGCGGCGGCGCTGTGGCGTCTTTTGGCAAAGTTTTGTTGCCGAAACTGAAATCCGCCAGCGGGATAACCGACTTCAAGATCGGCATCAGGCCGTCCGATATCTCCATTGCCAAGACGCCGGGAAAGGGCGTGGCCGCACGGGTGCGCCATCTGGAGCCCCTGGGGGATCTCACTGTTGTTGAAGTTGATGCGGCGGCGGAACGTGTTAAAATTGTCGTTGACGAAGTCGATGCCCTGAATTTGGAACCTGGAACCGAACTTGGCTTTGAGTTCGATCCTTCGAATTTACATGTGTTTGACGCCAAAAGTGGTCGGCATCTTTTATAGTGCGGGCCATAAAACCAAAGAAACCAACCTAAATGGGAGGACTACCGGTGAAGTCACTAGCAAAAATCACAACGGTTCTGGGCGGAGCGGCAACAGCCGCGCTGTTCACCGCTGGCATGTTTTTGTCCGCGCCTGCCCTGGCGCAGGAAGAAGTCGTGTTGCGCATGGCGGTGCCCGATTGGCCGCCGACGCGCATCATGAAGGAATTGTTCGACAAGAGTTACAAAGCCAAGAGTGGCAAAATCGTAAAACTTGAGCCGGATTTCATTCCCTGGCCGGACTATTACACAAGGTTGTCCGCCTCTCTGACATCAGGCGAAAAACGCTACAACATGGCGGTTTCGGACAGTCAGTGGCTCGGCGCCTTCATCGAGGGCGGTTACTACAAGAAGCTTAACGACTTGATTGACGCTGATCCTGAATTGCAGGAGATCATGAAGGCGTTGAGCCCGGTTCTGGTCGATGCCTATTCAAGTTATCCGTACAAATCCAAGAACTATTATG
>QILX01000078.1 GCA_003232175.1 Hyphomicrobiales bacterium
CGCCCTCGCAACAGCACTGTCCGATCCCGATCCCCCGGTCATGGCCATTGTCGGCGGCTCCAAGGTTTCGAGTAAAATCGCGGTGTTGGAAAATCTTGTCGACCTGGTCGACCATCTGGTGATCGGCGGCGGCATGGCAAATACATTCCTGGCCGCCAGGGGGGTCGATGTCGGCATCTCATTGTGTGAGCACGACCTCAAGAACACGGCAACATCCATTGAAATCGCAGCAAAATCTTCTGATTGCGAAATCATATTACCCATTGACGCCGTGGTCGCCGGCACGTTGAAATCCGGCGTGCAAACCGAGATAAGACCCATCGGCGACATCGGCGCAGACAAGATGATCCTCGACATCGGTCCCAAATCAGCGGACCTGATCAACGCCTGCCTCGACAGCGCAAAAACACTGCTCTGGAATGGTCCCACGGGCGCTTTTGAGATCGAACCCTTTGACCGCAGCACCATGGCCATCGCCGCCCACGCCGCAGCGTTGACCCAGGCGGGCAGGCTGATCTCGGTGGCCGGCGGCGGTGACACCGTCGCCGCCCTGAATGCGGCCGGGGTGAGCGACAAATTTACCTACATTTCCACCGCCGGCGGGGCCTTTCTGGAGTGGCTGGAAGGCAAGGAGCTGCCCGGCGTCGCCGCGCTTACATCTGATACCAATAGCTGATTTTCCCAGGAGAAACGACATGACCGCCATCCTCGAACAGACCGCCGCCGCCATAATGGCGCCGGGCAAGGGCATTCTGGCTGCCGATGAATCCACCGGCACCATCGGCAAGCGGTTCGACATGATCGGCGTTGAAAATACCGAAAGTAACCGCCGCGACTATCGCGAGTTGCTGTTCGGCGCCACCGAGACGATGACGGCGTATATTTCCGGCGTGATCCTTTTTGACGAAACCCTGCGGCAGAGCGCCAAGGACGGCACGCCGTTCACCGAGATGATGGGCGCCACCGGATCGGTTCCCGGTATTAAGGTCGATGCCGGTGCCAAGCCGATGGCGCTTTGCAGCGGAGAAACCGTGACGGCGGGGCTGGATGGACTTGACCGGCGGCTGGCGGAATATTTCGAGCTTGGCGCCCGCTTTGCCAAATGGCGCGCGGTGGTCAGTATTGGCGCGGACCGCCCGAGCTGGGGCTGCATCAAGGCCAACGCGCAAGCGCTGGCCCGTTATGCCGCCCTGTGTCAGGAGGCCAATATCGTCCCCATCGTCGAGCCGGAAATTCTCATGGACGGCCCAGATTCGAACCACGATATCGACCGCTGTTACGAAGTCACCACCTTGACCCTGAAAACGGTGTTCGCCGAGCTTTACGACGCCGGCGTGCAACTTGAGGGTATTATCCTCAAGCCTAACATGGTCATCGGTGGGCAAAATTGCACCACGCAAGCATCGGTTGAAGACGTTGCTAAGAAGACCTTGAAATGCCTGAAGAATTGCGTTCCCGCGGCAGTGCCGGGCATCGCCTTTTTGTCCGGCGGGCAGAGCGAGGAAGATGCCACTGCCCACCTCTCCGCCATGGCAGCCCAGGACAACTTGCCCTGGCCGCTAACCTTCTCCTACGGCCGCGCCTTGCAGCAGGCGGCGCTAAAGGCCTGGGGTGGCGATCCCGCCAAAGTCGAGGCCGCCCGCGCCGCCTTCACCCACCGGGCACGGATGAATTCCCTCGCCGCCACCGGCAGATGGTCTTCGGACCTTGAAACGGGCGGATAGGGCGTTTTCCCTGATTCAGGTGTCTCCACCCGCGCAAGTGAGATGGTACCCGCTTCCTCGATCAATGAATGAAACTCGTCTCAGGGCGCTTCCGCTTTTCCGCTCTGCACCAGCAAGTTTTCCAACGCGTCAAGCGTCGATCGGTCTGCACGCCCATTGACGAGAAGCGGGCGGAAATGGAGCTGGAATGCGGACACGACCCCTTGGGTCCGGTCGTCGTAGGTTCCGCTTGGTGTGATCCGGTATCCAAATGCGCCAAGCCGGCGCTGGAGGCCAAGAACGCTTTTACCGCTCGCGCCCGGCCCCATCCCCTCGTCGCCCCCCGGATCAGGTGGATCCGGCCACAGGCCAATCCCCGCCGCCGCCAGCCGTCCCCACGGAAAATACGGACCCGGATCGATTTTTCGGCCCGGCGAGACATCGGAATGGGCCAGCACGCGGGTTGGCGGAATGAGATGGCGGGAAAGGATGCCTTTTGCCAGCTCAATGACCGCATCGATCTGGGCCCCGGGGAATTCCGGCGTCGCCGATTTTGGACCGCCATTGTGGATTTCGATGCCGATGGATCGCGAGTTGATATCCCGCTCCCCGTCCCAGAACGCCGCTCCGGCATGCCAGGCCCGCCGGTCCTCATCCACCATCTGAGTGACCGCGCCAGCCTCATCAACCAGATAATGGGCGCTGACCTCCGAATGCGGGTCACACAACCACTGGCAGGCCTTTTCCGCATCGTCCATGGCGGTGTAATGCAGCAGCAGAATGTCTATGGGTCCGGAGCGGCGCGTCCCGTGATTTGGCGAGGACTGCCTGCGTATGGTCTCAGGCACTGGTACTGGCCTGCCGAATTTGGGCCGGGGAGTCTTTTTGTTGATTTAAGAAAGTCTGTGCCATCCCACTCCCCCGCCCGGCCAGCCCATAGATTGTATCCTGGGGGTGGCCGGGTGGGGGAGTGGGATGGCACAGACTTTCTAAAATCAACGAAAGACTCATGAGCAGGATGGCACAGACTTAATCACCCCAAAACACTCCAAAACCATCAAAGCCCCCGTTCCGCCTGAATGCGGTCATAAGCGACATTGATGCGCGCCAGGCGTTCATTGGCGATGGCGACAAATTCCTCTGGTACGCCCCGGGCGATCATGCGGTCGGGATGGTTTTCGCGCACAAGCTTGCGGTAGGCGCGTTTCAACGCATCGTCATCGACCTCGCGCGGCAATCCCAGGACCACATAAG
>QILX01000140.1 GCA_003232175.1 Hyphomicrobiales bacterium
CGCAATGCCGCTCCAATCCACCTCATCGGGCGGCACCAGCGACCCCCCGGCGGCCCGGGCCGCCTCATGGGAGGTATCCTGGTCGTCCCAGGCGGCAACGCTGGCGCCCCCGGCGACCAGCGCCTTTATGGCCGTAATGCCCGTTTTACCAAGCCCGAACACGTAAAGCGTCTGCCCCTGCCTGTGGCTAACCGGGATCATGGATTAATGATTCCCCCTTCGGGCGGTACACGGGTATTCACAAAAATTCAGCGCAGTTTGAGCGTCGCCAGTCCGACAAGCGCCAGGACCACGGAAATAATCCAGAACCGCACGACGATCGTCGGCTCGGACCAGCCCTTTTGTTCATAGTGGTGATGCAGGGGCGCCATGCGGAAAACCCGCTTGCCGGTAAGCTTGAAGCTGGCCACCTGAACGATCACCGAAACTGTTTCAAGGACAAAAAGACCGCCAATAATGCCAAGCACGATCTCGTTCTTGGTGGCGACCGCGATGGCGCCAAGTGCGCCGCCAAGCGACAGCGAGCCGGTATCGCCCATGAAGATCATCGCCGGGGGGGCGTTAAACCACAAAAACCCAAGACCGGCGCCAAGCACCGCCCCACAGAACACCGCCAGCTCTCCGGTGCCGGCGACAAAATGAATCTGCAGATATTCTGAAAACACCGTATTACCGGTCAGATAGGCAATGGCGCCAAAACTTGCCGCCGCGATCATCACCGGCACGATAGCCAGCCCGTCGAGCCCATCGGTAAGATTGACCGAATTGCTCGCCCCTACGATGATAAACGCGCCAAAGGGCAGAAAAAACCAGCCCAGATTGATCACCACATCTTTAAAAAACGGCAGCGCCAGCCCGTTGGCCAGCTCCGGCGACGAGAGTTTGGTAAACCCATAGACCGCCACCAGCGCGACAAGGACCTCAAGCAGAAGCCGCAGACGCACCGGGAAACCGCCATTGGTCCGGCGGGTTATTTTCAAGTAATCATCGTAAAGCCCGATAGCGCCATAGGTAAGGGTGACAAACAGCACCAGCCACACATAGGCGTTGGTCAGATCAGCCCACAAAAGCACGCTGACGCAGATCCCTAGGAGGATCATCAGCCCCCCCATGGTCGGCGTGCCCTGCTTTTCAATCAGATGACGCGCCGGCCCGTCCTCGCGGATCGGCTGCCCACGGCCTTGCCGGAGGCGCAATGAGTTGATCAGCGCCGGCCCGAACATGAACACAACGAACAGCGACGTAACGGTGGCTCCCGCGGTGCGCAAGGTGATGTAGCGGAAGACATTCAAAGCGGAAACCTGATCGGTCAGCAGGTCCGCAAGATAGTGCAGCATGTTCAGCCTTTCGTATGGAGGGCAGATGCCGCATAACGCCTTCGAAGCGACGTGACAAGTGGCCCAAGCTTTGATCCCAGCGACCCCTTGATCATTATGACATCCCCGGCGCGGATTTCGGCCAGCAATCCCGCCTGGTTTTCCGCCGCGCTTTGCCCGCACCGTACCTCGATATGCCCCCGCAAGGCATCCGCGAGCCCGGACATGTGCGGGCCGGATAAAAACACCATATCCGCGCCTGAGGCAGAAACCGGTTCGGCCAGGTCCAGATGATAGCGCGGGGCATCATCCCCAAGTTCAAGCATATCTCCAAGAACGGCAATACGCCGACCGCCCTTGCCCGGCTTAGCCGCACCGAGCATGATCAGCGCCGCCACCATCGACACCGGGTTGGCATTGTAACTCTCATCGATCAGGAGCGCCGTGCCGCCGGCGATTTCGAGCACCGACCGTTGTCCCCGCCCGGCCGCTGCCTTCACGGCGCCAAGACAGGCCGCCCCAGCGCCAACATCAGCCCCCAGAGCGTGAACGGCGGCCAGAACGCCAAGAGAGTTGATCGCCAGATGCCGCCCCGGCGCGCCTAAAGTGTATGCCAGCCGTCGACCAAAAATATCGATTTCAATGCGGCTGCCGCCGGCGTCTTCGGCCACCGAGCGCAATACCACGTCGGCATCCTCTTCAACCCCGAATGTGATGATATGCGCCCCGGCTTCGTCGGCGCGCTGGCGCAGTAGAGAAAAATGAGGACTGTCCACCGGCAACACCGCCATGCCGCCGGCCTCAAGCCCTGAAAAAATCTCCGCCTTGGCTTCGGCGATCTCCGTAACAGAGGAGAAATTGCCAATATGGGCCGGCGCGACATTGGTGATGAGGGCGACATGGGGCCGGACCATGGTGGTCAGAGCTTTGATCTCGCCCGCATGGTTCATGCCCATCTCAAATACACCGAACGCTGCGTCCTGTGGCAGGCTGGCGAGGGAATACGGCACCCCCCAGTGGTTGTTGAACGACGACGGCGAGGCATGGGTGACGCCGCTGGCCTCCAGCGCCAGGCCGAGCGCGACCTTGGTGCTGGTCTTGCCGACACTTCCCGTAATGCCGCAAATTGCCGCACAGCTTCGCGCGCGCGCCGCCACCCCAAGTCTTTCCATGGCGAGGAGCGGATCATCAACCTCAACAATCGGACCAATTTGTCTGCCAGGTTCAAATCCCATGCCCACCACCGCCACTCTGGCGCCAGCATCATGGGCCACTCCGGCAAATTCATGGCCATCGAAGTTTTCACCCCTGATGGCAAAAAATACCGCGCCGGGCCGGACCGTGCGGCTGTCGATCGAGATCGAGGTGACATCCCCATCCATCTTACCGGCAAGCCGGCCACCTATCGCTGCGAGAAACTGCCCCTTTGGCCACAGTGGCAACTTCATATCTCCACCCCGCCTGCGAGAATCCCGGCGATCTCGTCATGGTCGGAAAAAGGATACACTACTCCTGCAATTTCCTGCCCCGTTTCATGGCCCTTGCCGGCCACCAGGAGCGCATCGCCGTCGCCCAGCATTTCCAGCCCCGCGGCAATAGCCTCGGCGCGATCACCGACCTCGATGGCGCTCGGGCAGCCCA
>QILX01000238.1 GCA_003232175.1 Hyphomicrobiales bacterium
TCTTGCGTCCCCATTCGCGTAATGCTTCTGAGGCCGGACGGCCTGTATCCAGGACATCGGCCAGAATTTCGATGCCAGCGCTGCTTCTTCCTCCCGGTGTCATTTCCAGTTAAACGCCCGATGGATAGTTGGGGGCTTCGCGGGTAATGGTGACATCGTGGGCATGACTTTCACGCAAAGAGGCGGCGGAGATTTTCACAAATTCAGCTCTTTGATGAAAATCGGCAATGGTGGCCGAGCCGGTATACCCCATGGCGGCCCTGAGCCCACCGACAAGCTGATGCAGGACACTGCCCAGCGCACCTTTATAAGGCACTTGCCCCTCGATGCCCTCGGGCACGAGCTGGAGATGGTCGGTGACTTCAGCCTGGAAGTAGCGGTCCGCTGACCCCCGCGCCATGGCGCCAACCGATCCCATGCCGCGATAGGATTTGTAAGAGCGCCCCTGATAGAGGAATACTTCGCCGGGACTTTCGTCGGTGCCGGCCAGTATCGAGCCGACCATAGCAACGTCGGCGCCCGCCGCAATCGCCTTGGCCAGATCGCCGGAAAACTTGATGCCGCCATCGGCGATGAGCGGCACCCCGCCGGCACGGGCGGCGCGGGCGCAATCCAGAATGGCGGTGAGCTGGGGCACGCCGACACCGGCGATGATGCGGGTGGTGCAGATCGAGCCTGGCCCGATTCCGACCTTGATGGCATCCGCACCGGCATCGATCAGCGCATTGGCGCCCTCCTCGGTCGCCACATTGCCGGCCAGGACCTGCACGGAATTGGATTGGCGCTTGATGCGTCTGACCGCATCGAGCACACGCAAGGAATGACCGTGGGCGGTATCGACCACCACCAGATCGACTTCGGCTTCAATCAACCGTTCGGTGCGGGCGTGACCGTCATCGCCTACACTGGTCGCGGCAGCGACACGCAAACGGCCCTGGGGGTCCTTGGTCGCATTGGGGTTGAGTTGGGCTTTTTCGATGTCCTTTACGGTGATCAAGCCGATACAGCGATAGGCCTCATCAACCACCAGAAGCTTTTCGATGCGGTGCTGGTGCAACAGACGCTTGGCCTCGGAGCTGTCAATGCTCTCGGCCACGGTTACCAGGTTCTCATGGGTCATCAGCTCGGCGACGAGCTGGCCCGGATTGGTGGCAAAACGTACATCGCGGTTGGATAAAATGCCGACCAGTCGCCCGGTATTGCCGCCGCCGCCATCCGGCTCGACCACCGGAATGCCTGATATCCGGTGGGCTTTCATCAACGCCAGGGCATCGGCGAGGGTCGCCCCGGGGCCGATGGTGACCGGGTTCACCACCATGCCGGACTCAAACCTTTTGACCTGTCGGATTTCCTCGGCCTGCTCATCGGGGCTCATGTTGCGATGGATAACGCCGATGCCGCCGGCTTGCGCCACAGCGATAGCCAGACGGGCCTCGGTCACGGTATCCATGGCCGAGGAGACTATGGGGATGTTGAGGTGCAGCTCACGGGTGATGCGGGTGCGGGTATCCGCTTCACCGGGCAGCACCGAGGAGGCGCCGGGTTTGAGGAGCACATCGTCAAAGGTCAGGGTTTCGGCAAACATGGCGCCTCCATTGCGGCGGTTGGGACGTTGGGCCAGCGGTCGTTTCCGAGCCGCGAAAACGGGCGCCTGCACAATTGCCGGCATCACCACGATGCAAGGGTGTCTAGAGCAATTCCATGTGTAATGGTATCGGTACCGTCCCGCATACCCACAACTCAAATTTTCCACACGATCAGCCCGCCGGTTCGTCCCCGGTCTTTTGCGGGGGGGCTTGGTGCTCGGTGGCGGGAGCGTCGCGGAGGCCGCGCGGCTGGACAAATCGCTGGTAGATATAGCCGATACCGATGAGCACAACACCAAGCCCCAGGAAGGATACGGCCCGAAGCGCCCCGGTGAGGTTGCCCATGTCAAACACGAAGACCTTGAGTGTCGTCAGCAGCAGCACCCCAAGCGCCACCTGGCGAATGAGCCGGTTGTTGCGCCACAGACCAAGTCCCAGCAGGGCGCAGGCATAAATCAGCCACACCACCGAATAGGCATAGCGCTCCGCTTCAGTCGGTCCGCTCAGGTAAGGCAGCGCGCCCCGGAATCCTCGCATTACTTCCATCGACAGATAGATAAAGATCAGCCCGACTGCGAAGCCTCCCGCGATCAGCGCGGTGAGATTATCGGATTTTTCCTGTGCGGCGCGAACGTAGGCAATGGCAAAAACCGCCGGTAGCAAATACGCCAGTCCAAGCACATTGAATAGTGGCCAGTCTCCGACATAGATGAGGGACACCGCCGGATTGAGCACCAACCCATGCATAAGGACAATCTGGGCCGCGCCAGCGGCGCGCAGGACCAACGATCCCCAACGCAAGACAGGGCGGTGCGACAGGGTACCGCTGGCATAAAGCGCGTAGGAAAGCGCGATCCACACCGCGCTTTGCAAGGAGATTTCCCACAAATCGTCATAATCGGCCCAAAGCGAGCCGGCAAAAGCATGGCGGATCTGAAAGGTAACCAGGCAGGTGACAAAGGCTATGGTGCCCGCTTCGAGCACCTGGACGGCAATATCGTCCTTCACCGTCAACAGACGTCGCGCCGCCAGCCAGAAGGCGATGGCCGGAATTCCGTAGCCGTAGAGAATCCAGTTAAAGACCGGAGCGGCCCCCAGCGGATAGCTGAGCAGATAGGGGTTAAGCAGCAGACGCGCCATGGCGATGCCGGCGATAACCAGGGCAACATAACGCAGCGGCTTCAGATCGAGCCGGGTGGAAACCATGGCGATTGCGGGCAGTTGTAACGCCAGCGCCACCGTCAGCCACGCCTCCTGCAGTGTCATGGCAAGGGCGATACTGAGACCGGCGAAGGCCGCAACAGCGTAAGCGCCCAAGGGGCCGCGGGCCGCGGTAAGCCGGCTTGCCGC
>QILX01000350.1 GCA_003232175.1 Hyphomicrobiales bacterium
TTTTTAGTGGCGGCATAAAGGCTCAGCGGATGATCAACATTATCCGACACCGAAAATGGCAGCGCCGCATTGCCGCCATAGACCGAACTCGACGAGGCATAGACAAAATGGTCCACACCGGCCGCTTTGGCGCCATCGATCATGTTCTGGAAACCAACCAGGTTCGAGGTCACATAGGCGCCGGGATTTTCGATTGAATACCTGACCCCTGCCTGGGCGGCGAGGTGGATCACCACCTTGATCCGGCCGGTGTTGAAAATGTCCTGCACCGTCGCGGCATCAGCGATATTGCCGCGGATAAATTCAAAATTGTCGTAAGGCATCAACCGGGCCAGCCGTGCCTCCTTCAGCGCCACCGAATAATAGTCGTTCACACTATCAAGGCCGATGACGTTTTCGCCGCGCTCCAGGAGTTTTAGAGCGGTATGAAAGCCAATAAATCCGGCAGTCCCGGTGACAAGATAGGCCATTGATCCCTCCCCCTATAGCCGCACATCGGCCGCGTGGCGCGGCAATACCCACTTGAAGTCGGCTATGACGCCATTGCCGCGTAAAAAGCCCCTGACACCTGCCTCACCCAAAGCGACAAATTCGCCATGGCTGACGGCTAAAACCACCGCGTCGTATGCGTTTTGGACCGGCGCCCCGACCAATTCAAAGCCAAAATCGCGGCTCACTTCGGCGGGATCGGCCCAAGGGTCGCAAACATCGCAAACGACCCCCCGGCGGGTCAGGGCCAGGATCAGATCGACAATTTTGGTATTGCGGATATCAGGCGTGTTTTCCTTGAATGTCAGGCCCAATATCAACACATTTGAGCCGGCGATCACCATGTTTCGCCGCATCATTTCGTCGAGCAGCAGCCCGGCGGCATAGTCAGGCATCTCATTGTTGATGCGCCGACCGGCAAGGATGATCTCGGGGTGATGCCCCACCCCTTGGGCTTTGTGGGTGAGGTAATAGGGGTCCACACCGATGCAGTGGCCACCGACAAATCCAGGGCTGAAGGGGAGGAAATTCCACTTGGTCCGCGCAGCTTTAAACACATCTTCACTGTCCAGCCCAAGTTTGGCGAACAGTATCGCCAGCTCGTTGATCAGGGCGATATTGACATCGCGCTGAATATTTTCGATGACCTTGGCCGCCTCGGCAACCCGGATCGACGGCGCCCGGTGGGTGCCGGCGGTGACGATGTGCGAATAGACCGCATCAACCATATCGGCGGTCTGTTCCGTCGAGCCGGCGGTGACCTTGACGATATCAGCGAGGCGATGGGCCTTGTCTCCGGGATTAATGCGCTCGGGGCTGTAGCCGACAAAGAAGTCGACATTGAATTTCAGCCCCGACACCTCTTCGAGCACGGGCACGCAATCTTCCTCGGTTGCGCCGGGGTAAACTGTTGATTCATAAACGACAATATCGCCGGCTTTCAGGTGCCGCCCAATAGCGCGGCTGGCGCCGATCAGCGCGGAAAGATCGGGTCGCTTGTGGGTGTCGATGGGGGTCGGCACGGTCACAATGTAAAAATTGGCAGCATCAAGATCGGCTTCATCGTTCGAATAGGTCAGATGGCGAGCCTGGGTCAGCTCGTCCGAACTCATCTCGCGCGTCACGTCCTCACCGCTTTTCAAACGTTCGATGCGTGTGGCATTAAGATCAAAGGCCAGGCAGGGAAAGTCCCGGCCAAGGGCGGCAGCGATTGGCAGGCCGACATAACCGACGCCAATCACAGCGAATTTCAATTGACTAAGGTCCACCAGATCAGATCCGTACTTTTTATTTTGGGTCGCGACCCAAGCTCCTACGGCATTAGCGAATTCACCACCACTGAATTCAACATGCGAAAAATTTCATCCCAGCCACTTACGCCGCCAGGTTTCGAACATCAGTACTGCCCACAATTCATGCTGACGGTTGCGCCGGCCCGAAAGATGCTGGCTCCAGGCCGCCTGGACAGGCCCGGGCCGGATGAAGCCGCCACTGGCCAGCGACCCTGGCGACAGAAGGTCGGCGGCCCATTCGGCCAAAGGCCCCCGCAGCCAGCGGTCAAGTGGCACGCCAAATCCCATTTTTGGGCGCTCGAACAGATGTTCAGGAACATGGCGGGCGAGAAGCCGGCGCAGCGCCCATTTGCCTTTGCCGTCACGAATACGCATTTCCGGCGGCAGCGAAAACGCAAAAGCGATCACCCGGTGATCGATCAGCGGCACCCGCGCCTCAAGGCTTGCGGCCATGGTCGCCCGGTCGACCTTGGTGAGAATATCGCCGGGCAGATAGCTCAACCCGTCCAAGAGCTGCATGCGTTCAACGCCGGGGAGACCGGCGCCGGCATTTGCGAGCCGTTCCAGAACCTTGCTGTCTTCCCGCCCATCGGCCAGCAGCATTTCAGGGTTTGGCCATAGTGAACACAAGCGGCGATAGATGTCCGGGCCGGTCCGGCCCAGAACGCTGCCCAGCTTGTGCATTTTTTCGCCCGGCAGACGCGGCCGGCCACCTTGCGGGACCAGGTTGAACGCCATGTCCCAGATATTGACGGGAATGGCTCGCGCCCCGCGCCCCACAAGGCGTCCGGCCCACCCTTCATAGCGGGCAAGACCAGGCGCCTGGACATGGCGGTTGTACCCGGCAAAGATCTCGTCACCGCCATCACCGGAGAGAGCGACGGTAACATGTTGCCGCGCCAGCCTTGCCACCAGATGGGTGGGGATTTGACTGCTGTCGGCAAAGGGCTCGTCGAACATATCCGCCAGACCGGGAATAACCCCTTGCGCTTCGGCGGCGCTCACGCGGAATTCGGTGTGCTCGGTGCCAAGATGGCTGGCGACGCCGCGGGCATCAGCGGCCTCGTCATAGGCCGCCTCTTCAAAGCCGATGGAAAAGGTGCGCACCGGCCGGGATGATGATTTCTGCATCAATGCCGTCACCAGGGAGCACATCGGCGATCATGCGCGAGGATACCGCTTGGGTCAGAATATCTTCAAGCTGCTCCAACCCTTCGGCTTCGCTACCTGAAAACGGATTGGCCATGGCCTGGCGCACCGTGTCTTCCAGCGACCAGAAGATTGTTTCAGCCGGCGGTTTTCCGGCTTTGAATTCGACACATGTTCCAGGATTGAGTTTGTAAGCGCCCGAATAAATACTCAGCGGGGCCGGCACATAACCGAATCGCAAGTAGCTGCCAAGGGCGCCTTGATCGACCTGGGGCGCGAAGAGCCCGCAGGCAAAAAAAGCCTTCAGCTCTGAGGCAAAAATTACCGCCCCCCCCGGCATAGCCCAATAAAGCGGCTTTATGCCCATTCGGTCACGGGCAAGGGTCAGTGTCCGCGTGGTTTTGTCCCATAGCGCCAGGGCGAACATGCCCA
>QILX01000021.1 GCA_003232175.1 Hyphomicrobiales bacterium
GCTAGTTGATCAACTGGCGTGTATTGCGCAAAGCCAGGCTCAGGGCTTCGTCGCGATTGTAAATATCATCGCGAAAATTAACCGCGCCATCTTTGTTGACCCAGGCAGTCAGGTAGGTGATGTGGACCGGGATCGGGCTGGACAGTTTGACCACCCGCTTGCGCCCGGTCTTGAGCGCCGCATTGACCCGCGCCATCGACCAGTTGGGGTCCTCCGCTAGAAGGACTTTTGCAAGTTCCAGAGGGTCTTGAACCCGCACGCACCCAAAACTGAAGCCGCGGACATTGCGTTCGAACAGGGCTTTTGAAGGCGTATCGTGCAGGTAGACGTTGAATTTGTTGGGAAACATGAATTTTATGCGGCCAAGGGCGTTCTGGCTGCCGGGATCCTGACGGAACTTGAAGGGCATTTTACGGCCCTTGTAAGACTGCCAGTCAACTGACCAGGGATCGACTTCGCTGGCGTTGGCTTTCCAGCTTGAAAGGATCTTGATGTTCTTGGCCTGCATGGCGCCGGGGTCGGCGATCAGTTTGGGCAGGAATTCGCTTTTGGCGATGGATGGCGGCACATGCCAGAAGGGGTTGAGCACCATATAGGTCATGTTTTTGGAAAAGACCGGCGTACGGTTATATGGTTTACCGACGACAACCTTGGCCGTCAGGATGGTTTTCAGGTTTTTGACCACCTTGAGTTCAAAGTCGGCCAGATTGACAAAAACATAAGTTTGGCCGGGAAAGTCGGTCATCCAGCGTCGGCGCTCCATATTGAGGACCATGGTGGAGATACGCTGCTCGACCGATGTGTTGAGCGCCGCAAGGGTTGCCGGGCCGACAATGCCATCAGCTTCCAGACCGTGACGGCTCTGAAAGATTTTCACCGCTTCAACCACAGCGCCTTCATAGGTCTGGTTCTGGATTTGGCCCAGGGCAAAAGGTTCCAGCAGGCCGGCCTCGACCAGCCGTTTTCCAAGGCTGGCAATCCGGGGCTGGGACATGCCGGGCTTGAGAAGTTCGCCGGCGGGAATCCGGGTCCAGCCGCCTTGCTGAGAAATGGAACGGTAGGCGGCAAGGGTTGATTTGAGGCGCTGATAATTGTCGCTGCGCGGGGCAAGGATGCCCAGATAGGCATTGATATCGTCGGATGTGACAATGCCCAGCAGCAATTCCGACGCATCGGGTCCTTCTGGATAGACGGCAATGTCCTTGTTGATCGAGCTGGGCTCGACCCGGCCGACCGAAAGATCGCGGCCGTAGTCCAGGACCGCCTTGGACAGCCGGATTTCAAGGTCCGCCAGGGCTTGCGGGCTCTTGGCCTTGACAAGAGTGGCGAGGAAAGCCGCGCCATAATCCGTTGGATCCAGGCCATGGTCCTCGGCGGCCATCAAAATCCCGACCATCGACACGGCCTTGGAGTTGGCTCCGTCCTCGCCGACCCAGATGGGTTCATAAAATCGGCCATCGTAGAATTCATACAATTCCACCATGCGCGCATCTGAATTGCCCCCGCCAAGGGAGCCTTCATCAAATTCGATCCGCAAGAATACCGCCGCCGGCAGAGGATCGGGCGGCGAAAGGTCGGATCCGGTCGCATCGACTATTTCCGCGATGGCCGGATCAGATATCGTATCAATCAGCGCTTCATCGCCCTCTTGGGTTTGGGCAAAACCCGGGCTGGACAAACCAAGGACCAATGCACCTGCCAGCATCAACGCCGGAAACAAAGCACAGGTCTTCACCGATGGACGTGCGAGCATCACGCTTCTTCCTTCAATAGGCAATTATACCGGGCGGCCAAAGCCGAGCGGTCGGTTTGGGAACTTGTGTGGGTTGAATATCGAAATCACGTTGTGGAAATACAATGGGTGACCAAAACCCAACAGGCGATGAACAGAAAAATTTTCCGCGCCAGATTGCAAAATTTTCAAAACGGTTCAGCAGCTGGCCCAATAGGGTCCATGGTGCCCGGAGTCAATTCAAACGGCGCTGAATGATTGATGTAAGTGTTAGTTTTTACGATATATTCTGAAGCGGGTATTCTAAATCCGGTCGGTGATAAACAGCGTTGGCCGGGTGATATCGGATATCCGCAAGGGCAGGCCGGAATTTGCGGTAAAGACCAGTGCACATCATCGTGACTTTGGCGACATCAGCTCGCGCCGCCTGGGGCCGGACGCAAAAACACGATACCGTCCGGTCACCATTGTCCCTAAAGGGCATCAACAAAATCGATCAGGCGCTGGCGGTCCGGTTTGGCGAGGGCGGTAAAACGGTCGCGGGCGCCAGCGGCCTCGCCGCCGTGCCACAGGATCGCCTCTTCAATGTTGCGGGCCCTGCCGTCGTGGAGCAATCCGGAATTGCCGTTGATGGCATGCGATAGCCCCACGGCCCAAAGTGGCGGTGTTCGCCATTCGCCTGGCCCTGCCCCCGCTCTTGCGTCCGGGTCTGCCGCCAGCTTTGCTCCGGGGTCGGCAAGCTCCGGCCCCATATCGTGCACCAGCAGATCAGAATAGGGCCAGATGGTCCGATCGCCCAGAAAGCTGCGCCTAGGGTTGGGGGGCAATTTATAGCTTGGCGTATGGCAAGCAGCACAGCCGACATCAGCGAACAGTCCCACAGCGTCAGTGTCACCGGCGCCCGGCCGGGGGGCGGGCACGGCGATCGCCTCGGAATACCGCGCCAGCCAGGAAAACGGCGCGGCGTGTATTTCCAGATTTTCAAACTCGGCGCTTTCGCCGGTCGGTTGCGCCAGACAATCGACCTGAGCGCCGGTGCAGTCGCCATAACTTGCGGATATCAGTGGCGACGACAGGCCCATATCCATGGACAGGGCGGCGGCAATTTGATCCTCAAGCGTCGCCATGGTGGACTTCCAGCCAAACCGCCCTGTCGCGGTGCCGTTTTTGGCCAGACTTTCGACCAGCGGCAGACG